>DASSDE010000141.1:0-8436 GCA_035697365.1 Kribbella sp.
GTTCCAGCGCGCGGCGAGCCCACTCGACGAGGTCGGTGTCCGGGTCGCGGCGCTCTCGGTCGACGACGAGGCCGCCACGGCCGACGTGATCGCGAAGCACAAGCTCAAGTTCCCGGTCGGGTACGGCGCCGACGCGACCGCGGTGTCCTCGCTGACCGGCGCGTTCGTGAACCCGGACCCGGAGTACCTGCAGTCCACCGGCTTCGTTCTCGACCCCGAGGGCAAGGTCGTGGTCAGTGTCTACTCCAGCGGCGCGATCGGTCGGCTCGTCCCCGAGGATGTGGCCGGCCTGGTGCGGTACGTGCAAGAACACGCCGGATGACTGGCGCACTGCAGCTCAGGACTGTGCCGTGCACTGTGCACTGAACTGTGGTGTTGCCGTGCGGACCCGGGGCACAACCCGTGCTCGCCCCGGGTCCGCGACCACGCCGGCCCGATACAGGCTGAGAGCGTGACCCACCAGGCCTTCCACAACCCCACCGGCGGACCGCACCCGGAGATCGTCGGTCGCGGCGCCGAGCTGAGTCGGCTCGAGGACGAGATCCGGAACGCACGCTCCGGAAAAGGCTCGGTCCTCGTGCTGTGTGGAGCTCCAGGCTCCGGCCGGTCCATGCTGCTCGACCTGGCCGCGGCCGGCGCACACGGTCTGGAGGTACGACGGTTCACCGGTGTCCGCGCCGAGCAGGACCTCCCGTACGCCGGTCTCCAACTCCTGTGTACGGAGATCCAGGCTGATCTGGACGCCCTCGAGGCACCGCTCCGAGCGGCACTGGACGCCGCGTTCCGGAGCTCCGACGACGCGACAGATCCGTACCTGATCGGCCTCGCAACACATGCGATCCTCACCGCACCGGCGCGACGCCAACCGGTGCTGTACGTCATCGACGACGCCCAGTGGCTCGATCCCGCGTCCGCCCACGCGCTGGCGTTCGCGCTCCGCCGGCTCGACGACCACCCGATCGCGGTCCTGCTGTCCGACGACGTCGATGCCAGTGACGCGTTCAGCGAGTTCCACGGGCTGCACCTGGGCGAGCTCAGCACCCACGAGGCGCACGACTTGTTGCGAGCGGCCACCTTCGGTGCGGTCGACGACGCCGTACTGCGCCGGATCTCCGCCGAGGTGCACGGCAGTCCACGCGCCGTCCTCGCCGCGGCCAGCGCCACCACGTGTGCGGCCTTCGCCGGCGGGTACGGCGTCGAGCGCCTGTCCCCCGACGCGCTCTACCCCTACCTGGACCGGCTCCGCAAGCTGCCTGCCGACCTTCGACGGATGCTGGTCGTCGCGGCGGCGGACCCGACCGGCGATCCCGTCCTGTTCTGGCGGGCCGTCGACACCATCGGGCTGAACCGCCAGACGGCGACCGTGCTCGAAGACCAGGGATGGCTCCGCCTCGGCGCGCAGATCCTGTTCACCGACCCGATCCACCGCGCCGCAGCCTACCGGTCGGCGAGTGCCGCTGAGCGCGACCTGGCGCATCGAGCCCTCGCTGCGGCAACCGACACGGCGATGGCCGAGGACCGGCGCGTGTGGCATCTGGCGAGCGCCACGGCCGGTGTGGACGACGATCTCGCGACCGCGCTCGAGCAGTGTGTGGACACGGCCCGCGAGCGTTGCGGAGTCGCGGGGGCAGCCGCGTTCCGCGAACGGTCCACGCTACTGACGACAGATCCGGAGCTCCGTACCCGACGGGCTCTGGCCGCCGCCGCGGCCAAGCTCGACGCCGGCCTGCCTGCGGCCGCCGGCCAGATGCTGACGACCGCCGTCCTGGGGCAGCCTGACGTGGACAGCCGGCGCCAGCTCGACTGGCAGTTGGCGCGGCTGTCGTTCGCCGAGAAGCGCAACGGTGAGGCCGCCGAGCAACTGCTCCGGGCCGCCCAGGATGCCGCGACACCGGACGCCTTCCTCGAGGCGCTCCTGGCGGCCGAGTCCGCCGGGCCGTTCGGCCCCGGCGCGGACGCCGTTGCGAACAAGGTGCCCGCCGACGACGGCGACGACCTGCTGAACGGCCTCGCGGCGCGGTTCAGCCGAGGCTACGCGGCCGGTCACGACCTGCTGGCATCTGCGCTGGCGAACGATACTGGGCAGCGCTGGATCAGCGCTCGGATCGCCGCCGATCGCTGGGACGACGGCCTGTGGTCGGAGCTGGCCACCAAAGCGCGGCGGGAGGCCGACGCAACCGGAAACCTCGCGACCCTTCCCCACGCGCTGACCACGAGCTGCCTTGCCGAGCTCCACTTCGGGCACTTCGCCGAGGCGCAGCGGTTGGCCGACCGGATCCAGGTGCTCGAGACCACCACCCGCGCGCCGTCGCAGGCGTCCGCCGCGGTGCTGCTGCGAGCCTGGCATGGTGCGGAAGGGCCTGCGCGGACTGCGATCGAGCGTGCTCGGCGCGATGCCACCGAGCGTGGCGACGGTCAGCTGCTGACAGCGGCCGAGCTGGCAGCCGCCGTACTCGACAACGGCCTCGGGCGGTACGACGCCGCGCTGACTGCGGCCACGGCCGCGGTCCGCCACGATCTGCTCGGCTTCACCGGTTGGGGACTCGTCGAGCTCATCGAGGCAGCGGCACGGAGCGGACGGAATGCCGCTGCCAGGGGCGCACTGGACGAGCTGACCGAACGGGCGCGCAGCAGCGGAACGGAGTGGGCACTCGGCATCGAGGCCCGTTCCCGCGCCCTGCTTGCGAACAACCCGGAGCCGGCCTACGAAGAGGCGCTCGAGCGGCTGTCGAAGTGCCGCGTCGCCGTCCATCTCGCCCGGGCGCAACTCGTCTACGGCGAATGGCTCCGGCGCCAGGGCCGCCGTGCGGACGCACGCACCCAGCTACTGGCAGCCCGGGACAGCCTGACGGCCATCGGGGCGAGCGCGTTCGCCGAACGCGCTCACCGCGAACACCTGGCCACCGGGGAGAAGGCGCGCCGCCAGGTCCACCGGCACGCGGAGCTGACGCCGCAGGAGTCGAGCATCGCCGTCCTGGCCCGGCAGGGACTGACCAACCCCGAGATCGGCAGACGGCTCTTCCTCAGCCCGCGCACCGTCGAGTATCACCTGCACAAAGTGTTCGAGAAGCTCGGCATCAGCTCCCGGCGCAGTCTCATGCACGCCTTGCAACCGTGAAGCCGAGCTCGCCCAGCACCTTCACGGCGCCGGACTTCCCGCCCTCGAAGTCCGCGGACGCCAGCCGCTTCCCGGTCGCCAGCTCGTAGGCGGTCCCGAGGATCGCCTTCGGCGGGTACGTACGGTCGTCGCGGACCAGGTCGTACGTCGTCGTGGGCGCGAACCCGTGCGCGGTGAAGAACCGTTCCGGACCGAGGTCGTCGTACTCCTCGATCGCCCGCACCACATCGGCCGGCGTCACCGGACTCCAATCGACAGTCATCGTCCTCAGCCCCGGTACGCCTCGAGCAGCCGCAGCCACACCTCGCTGATGGTCGGGAACGACGGCACCGCGTGCCAGAGCCGGTCGATCGGCACCTGCCCCGCGACCGCGATCGTTGCCGAATGCAACAGTTCCGTCACCCCGGGACCGACGAACGTGACGCCGAGCAGGGTGCGGGTGTCCTCGTCGACGATCATCCGGGCCCGGCCGCGGTAGCCGTCGGCGAACAACTTGGCGCCCGTGACGACCTCGCCCATCTCGATGTCGACGACCCGGGTCCGGAAGCCCTCGGCGGCGGCCTGGTCCGCGGTCCGGCCGACCGATGCCGCTTCCGGAGTGGTGAAGACGACCTGGGGTACGGCGGCCGTGTCCGCGCTCGTGATGTGCGGGCCCCAGGCGGCTGTGTCCAGTGGGCGGCCGGCGGCCTGATCGATGATGGCCTGACCGGCGATCCGGGCCTGGTACTTGCCCTGGTGCGTCAGCAGCGCGCGGTGGTTGACGTCCCCCAGCGCATACAGCCAATCGTCCTTGACGCCGCGGACACGGCACGTGTCGTCGACGTCGATCCACGTACCCGGCGCCAGGCCGACCGTGTCCAGGCCGATGTCGCCGGTGAGCGGGATCCTGCCGATCGCGAACAGCACCTCGTCGGCCTCCACCTTCCCGCCGTCGTCCAGCATCAGCGTCACGGGTCCGGTGCCTCCCGGTCGCCGGACCGATTCGAGGATCGTCCCGGTCCGGACCGTCACCCCGGACTTCTCCAGCTCCTCGGCCACGAACTCGCCCGCGAACGGCTCCATCTGGGTCAGCAGCCGGCGCTCCCGGGCGATCAGCGTCACCGTCGATCCGAGCCCGTTCCAGGCGGTGGCCATCTCCACGCCGACCGGCCCGCCGCCGATGATCGCCAGCCGCTCCGGAACCTCGCTGCTGTCGGTCCCGTGCCGGTTCGTCCAGGGGTCGATCTCCGCGATCCCCGGCAGGTCGGGCGCCGCGGCAAGGCTGCCCGTACAGATCACGACCGCCTGTCGCGCGCTGAGCAGGACCAGCTCGTCGCCGGGCGTGGTCACCGCGACGCGCCGGACGCCGTCGAGGCGTCCGTGGCCGCGGACCAGGGTGGCTCCGATGTTCTCCACCCACTTCGCCTGACCGCTGTCGTCCCAGTCGGTGACAGCGCGGTTCCGGCGGCCGAAGACGCCGGCGGGATCGATCGCGCCGGTCACCGCCTCGCGGGCGCCGTCCACACTGACCGCTTCGGCGACCGCCACGACCGGTCGCAGCATCGCCTTGCTCGGGACGCACGCCCAGTAGGAGCATTCGCCGCCGACGAGCTCGCGCTCCACGACGGCGACGCTCAGTCCGCCGGCCCGGGCCCGGTCGGCCACTGTCTGGCCGATGGGTCCCGCGCCGATCACGATCACGTCGAACTCTTGCCGTACCTCAGCTGAACTGGTCACAGCCCGACTGTCCCGCGGTGCGGGACCGTTCGCCTCAGTAGGACCCCCTGGGCTACACCCCGGTCAGTCCTCGCCCGGGATCGACAGTTGCTGACCGCGCAGCTGCCTGCGTGAGGTGATCTGGAGCTTGGCGAACACCTTGCCCAAATGCCACTCCACGGTCCGTGGACTCAGGAACAACCGGGCCGCGATCTCGGCGTTCGACAGTCCGTCCGCGACCAGGCGGGCGATCTGCGCCTCCTGCGCGGTCAGCACCTCGGGGAGGTCCGACTGCGGCGTACTCACCGGATCTCCGGCGGCGCGGAGCTCCGCCGCGGCGCGTTCCGCGAACGCTCGCATGCCCATCCGGGTGAACTCGCCGTGTGCGGTCCGCAGCTCGGTGCGTGCCTCGGTGGCCCGCCCGGATCGGCGCAACCACTCGCCGTACAGCAGATGGGTCCGTGCGAGTTCGCCGCTGATCCGGGTCTTCGACAGCTCGTCGATCGCCTGGCGGTACAGGTCTGCGGCCTCGTCGTCGGCGACCACCTGCGCGTGGCACCTGGCTTCGATGCCGAGTGCCCAGGACGTCTGCGTGGCCTGCGTTGTCGCTCGCAGCCGGTCGCACGCGTCCAGTGCCTCCTGCCGGCGACCGGTCCGTACGGCGGACTCGGCCAGCTCGACCAGTACGGACCAGGATTCGACGCCCATCACCGGCGGCCGGGCCGCGGCATCGGCAGCCGCGCGGTACGCCTCGTCATACCTGCCGAGGCTGTTGTTCAGGACTGCCGACGCCATGCCGGTAATGATCAGGCCGAAGCCTTCGCGGCGCCGGTGTGACTCGGCCTCGCTGCGCTCGACCAGTGTCCGCGTCCGCCGCTCGTTTCCACGCCAGGCGGCCAGCAGCAGGGCGCCGTACGGCGCCCTCGGCAGGCCGGTCACCTCGTTCACGGCGTCGAGCTCGGTGACCAGATCGGTCGCGCGGTCGAGCTCGCCGCTCATCACGTACGCACCGATGCGCACGCTCAGCGCCAGTGGCAGCGTCTCCATCGCGCCCAGCTCACGGGCCCGTACGAGATGACGCTCGTTGTCGAGAGTCTGCTCGTTCCACTGGTTGCCGGCGGTGATGTGCGCGAGCCATAACCAGCGGAGCTCGTCGGCGGGCGGATCGGCGTTCTGGAAGGCGGCCAGTGCCTTCGCCAGCGGGGCGACGGCCGCCGCGTACCCGTCGGTGAAACGGATCGCCAGACCGTCGAGCAGCAGGTCTGCCGGCGTCTCCGGCCCCGTCGGACGAGGTGCGGCGCGGGCCGCCTCGGCGACAGCCTGCAGGGACGCCGCCGACAGGAACTCGCCCGCGAACATGGCCGCCAGCAGCGCATCCAGGTACGTCGACCTGGCCACCGGTACGTCGAATGCCTCGAACCGCTGGGCCGCGCGCAACAACAGCGGCGGCGCGTCGCTGCCGCGGTTCGTGGTGAAGGCGATCTGCGCGCGCAGCAGATCGATGCGTGCCCGCCCGCGCTCGTCCGGCCGGCCGGCCTCCGCGATCGCCACCAGCCGCAGCGCGTCGTCGGTGCGGCCGGCCTGGTGATACGCCCGGGCGGCGGCGATCGCCCGCTCGTTGCGGGCCGCGGTGTCGCCGCTGAGCTCCATTGCCCTCGCCATGAACGCTGCAGCCGCCGCAACACCACCGCGGCTCTCAGCGCGGCTCGACGACTCGTCCAGCTCTGCCGCCACCTCGTCGTCGGTACCGGCCACCGACTGCGAGCGGTGCCACGTCCGCCGGTCCGGATCCAGGACCGGATCGGTCGCCGCGGCGAGTGCTGCGTGCGCCGCACGGAGTTCGTCGGGCGCTGCCGAGGCGTAGACCGCGGACCGTACCAGCGGATGCCGGAACTCGATCCGGGTCCCGAACCGCACCAGCCCGGCAGCCTCAGCAGGTCCGGCCGCGGTGAGCCCGACGCCGAGCGCCTCGGCGGCCCGCCAGGTCAGAACGGCGTCACCCAGCGGTTCGGCGGCCGCGACCACGAGCAGCCGTCGCGTGTCGTCGGGGAGTTCATGCAGTACGTCGACGTACTTCTCCTCGACCGACGCCGGTACGGACTGCGCGCCCGGCAGCCCGAACCCGCTCGCCAGCTGCGCCGGGCTCAGCCCCCGCGGCAACTCGAGCAACGCCAGCGGGATCCCGCGCGTCTCGGCCACGATCCGGTCGATCACCCGGGGATCGTCCGGTCCGGCCAGCACGAGCCGCAGCAACGCCCGCGCGTCGTCCTCGCCGAGCCCCTCCAGCAGCAGCTCGGGAATGCCTTCGAAGCTGTTCGCGCCGTTGCGGTCCCGGGCGGCGAACACCAGCGCGATCCGCTCCGCCACCATCCGCCGGGCCACGAACGTCAGCGTCTGCAGGGACGCCGTGTCGAACCACTGTGCGTCGTCGACCACGCAGAGCAGCGGCTGCCGCTTCGACACCTCGGCCAGCAGGCTCAGTGTCGCGAGTCCGACCAGGAACCGGTCCGGAGGGTCGCCCGCACGCAGGCCGAAGGCGACCGCGAGCGCCTCGTACTGCGGCGCGGGCAGCACGTCGAGGTGGTCCAGGAACGGTCGGCAGAGCTGATGCAGGCCCGCGAACGCCAGCTCCATCTCGGCCTGGAGGCCGGCCACCCGCGCGATCCGGAAGTCGGCCGCCCGCTCGGCCAGCTGGTCGAGCAGCGCGGTCTTGCCGACGCCCGCCTCCCCGCACAGGACCAGGCTGCGACTCCGGCCCGCCCGGACGGCGTCGAGAAGCCCGTCCAGCTGCCGGCGCTCGTCCTGCCGACCCTGCAAAACCACAGCCGCCGTCCGCATCGAAGCCGATTCACCCGTCTGCGGATTCTACGACGGGCGCCTCAGGTCACGCCGGTCGCGTCCACGCAGTACATCCCGCGGCGTTCGGTGATCATCAGCAGCAGGCCGTCGCACGATCGGCAGCGGCCGACGATCCCCGGGCCGCCGGTGTACACCGCCAGCTCGGCCACCATCCCCATACGCCCGCAATTCACGCAGGCGAAGCCCGCCGTCGTCATCTCCCGGCCGAACACATCCTCCAGGACGCCGGCGACCGCGTTCCCGTCCAGTGCTGTCATGATCCTGTCCCTCCGAAACGTTCAGTCCGGATCCGTCCGGGGTCGTAGCCGCGGGCAACCAACGCGCCGGCCGCCGTCTCGACGAAGGCCGTCGGGCCGCAGATGTAGGTGAGCGGCCGGTCCTCGGGCGTCCACGCGACCTCGGCCAGCAGCGCGTCGTCGATGCGCCGCCGGTACCCGTGCCACCCGTCCGACTGCTCGCGCGTCAGCGTGACCGAGACGTCGAACGGGTCGTACGCCGCGATCTCCATCAGCTCCTCGCGATAGATCAGCAGCTCCAGCGACCGCGCCGAGCACAGCACCCGGACCGGCACCCGGCTCCCGATCGCGCGATGGTGCCGGACCATCGCGCGCAGCGGCACCACTCCGGATCCGCCGGCCACCAGGAACAACGGCCCGCCCAGGTCGTCGTCCCAGACGAAGTACCCGCCGATCGGGCCGCGGAGCTCGAGCTCGTCCCCGACCCGCAACTCGTCGACCAGGTACGGCGAGACCTCACCGTCGTCG
>DASSDE010000142.1:0-3937 GCA_035697365.1 Kribbella sp.
GTACGGCGAGGGCCACCTGCGCTTCTCGTACGCCAACTCGATCGAGAACATCCGCCGGGCCCTCGACGCGTTCACGACGCTGGTGCGCTGACCGCCATCAGCCAATCCGCGCTGACCACGCGGTACCCGAGCCGGTAGACGCCGCGCAGGATGCCGGGCACATGCCTGGCCCCGTACACGACGGCGATGTCGATGGCGTCGTCCGGACGGTCGCGCACCACCTCCGCCACCGCGGCGACGGCGAGGTCGTCCCGGCGGTCGAGCAGCAGGTCGAGGAACTGGTCCCACGCCTCCGGTTGCAGTTCCTCCGCCCGGGTCGGCAGGTCGTTGACCTCGATGTCAGGTGACAGCAACGCGCGGCGGCCGGCGAAGAAGTTGCTCACCGACGCCACCGGAACCGCTGCCCACATCAACGCCCGGGTCTTCCACGGCAGCGCCTGGAGGCCTTCTTGTACCTGCTCGGCCGAGAGGTCCGGCGTCACGAACGGTACGCCGAGGTCACCGTACGGAATGTCGTCCTCGACAAGCCCGGCCTCCTCGTTGCCCGGCAGCACGCGGTACGTCATCGTCAAGCCCTCGACGACCGGTGTGGAGTCGCCGTGGATCCCCTCGACGACGAGCAGGTCGCACTCCCGCAGCCGCGCCTCCACGTCCCGGTAGAACTGCGGCTCGGCCACGTGCAGCATCGGGAAGATCACGATCGCCGGCCCACCGCCACGCTTCCTCAGCCGCAGCACGGCCGACCGCGTCCCCACGATGCTGTTCTCGATGATCTGCATTGCGCCCCACCCCCTGGTTGCTCTGGGAGTGAGACGCTACCTCCGGCCCGTTGGATCCGGGACCGGCCTTACTTCTGCTGCTTCTGGTCGGCTGCCTGCCGGCGGACCTCGGCCTGGGTGGCGCGTTCGCGCTCCAGCCAGTCCGGGTTGTCGGTCCGGATCGCGTCGATCTCGTCGGTGGTCAGCGCCTCGGTGACACCGGCGCGGGCCAGGCCGCTGATCGAGACGCCGAGCCGGGCGGCGACCACGGACCGCGGGTGCGGACCGTTGCGCCGCAGGTCGCGGAGCCACTCCGGCGGGTCGGCCTGGAGCCCGTTCAGCTCCTCGCGGGACACGACGCCTTCCTGGAACTCCGCCGGGGTGGCCGGCAGGTACACGTCCAGCTTCTTCGCCGCCGTGGCGGGCTTCATCGTCTGCGTGCTCTTGCGCGGCGTCATAGGAGCAGCGTAACGCCCTGTAACCTCAACATCGTGACCGGATTCCGGCTGGGCTACGTCCCCGGCGTGACGCCCGCCAAGTGGGTCCGGATCTGGGGCGAGCGACTCCCCCGCGTCCCGCTCGAGCTGATCCAGGTCACGGCCGCCGAGGCTCCCGAACTGGTCCGTCACGGCGAGCTCGACGCGGTCCTGCTCCGGCTGCCGATCGACCGTACCGGGCTGCACGCGATCCCGCTGTACGTCGAGCAGACCGTCGTCGTGGTGCCGAAGGACCATGTGATCACGGCCGCCGAGGAGATCACCACCGACGACCTCGCCGACGAGCTGGTGCTGCACCCGCAGGACGACGTCCTCGACTGGGACAGTCCCCCTGGCCGGCTGATCGAGGACCGTCCCCCGCGCACCGCCGACGCCGTCGAGTTGGTTGCCATGGGCACCGGGCTGCTCGTGGTCCCGCAGTCGCTGGCCCGGCTGCACCATCGCAAGGACCTCACGTACCGCCCGTTGACCGGCGTCCCGGAGTCGCAGGTCGCGCTCAGCTGGCCCGAGGACGAGACCGGCGAGCTCGTCGAGCACCTGATCGGCATCGTCCGCGGCCGCACGGTCAACAGCACGCGCGGCCCCGCTGCAGTCGAACAGCGCCCCAAACCGAGCCCGAAGTCCACACCGAAGCGGACGCCGCAGAAGAAACCGAAGCGCCGCCGCTAGAAATCGATTGAGCCTTCAACTACTATCGTGGGTATGGCGATCTTCCGGCTCAATCACGCGGTGCTGTACGTACGCGACGTCGCAGCGAGCGTCGCGTTCTACCGAGACGTTCTGGGCTTCGGCTACACCGAGACCGGCGACGTCATTCCCGGCGCGGCGTTCCTGCGCGCGCCCGGATCGACCAACGACCACGACCTCGGCCTGTTCCAGATCGGCTCCGCGGCGGCACCGTCGGGTGCCGGGCGGACGACGGTCGGTCTCTACCACCTTGCGTGGGAGGTCGACACGCTCGGCGACCTCGAGGGCCTGGCCGGCAGGCTCAGCGACGCCGGCGCACTGGTCGGCGCGTCCGACCACGGCACCACGAAGTCCCTGTACGGCAAGGACCCCGACGGCCTCGAGTTCGAGATCGTCTGGATCATCCCCGCCGACCTGCTCACCGACACCGACCGGAACAAGACCGGCATCGCCCGCCTCGACCTCCCCGCCGAACTGGCCAAGTACGGCGCCGAGGCCCGCAGCGGAGTGGGAATCTCGCGCTAACGCTGCACAATCCCCTCGGCGGTCCGTAGTGAGGTTGCCAGGACAGTCAGCACCGGGTTCACCCCGCCATTGGTGACGTGGACGGAGGCGTCGGTGATCCACACGTTGTCGTGACCCCAGACGCGGCCGTGCGGATCGGTGACCGAACGGGCCGGGTCGTCCCCCATCCGGCAGGTGCCGGCCTGGTGCTGCCCGGTGCTCGGCTGCCCCAGGCTCCCGAGCTCGCCGACCGCCGTCCGGACCGCTCCGGCCTCCTCGAGCCAGGCCTTCGCCTTGCCGCTCATGAACCGCTGCGCGCGGGCATCCTCGGGATGGAGCGAGCCGCTCGTCAGCACCACCGGGTTCCCGAACCGGTCGACGACGGACGGATCGACACGGACGCGGGACTCCGCCGACGTCATCTCCTGGATCGGCCCGACCACCCGCAGCATCCGCGGCACCGCCTGCCGCATCCCGTCCTTGCTCTCCACACCGGCCGCCGGGATCAGCCCGGCCGCGGTCAGATAGTCGTACGTCGACGCAGGGGTTGGCACGAACTCGTTGGCGAGCATCCCGCCGCCGACAATCCCGTCGTTCCCGTGCCGGAAGTCGCAGGTCGCGATCGACACCCCGGGCCCGACGAGATCGCTCACCTCGTCCTCGAACAGCCCGACCGCACCGGCGTACACGTGCGCCTGCAGGTGCCGCCCGACCTGGTCCTGGTTGTTGCCAATGCCGTGCGGCTCGCCGTCGTGGGCGCTGTTCAGCAAGAGGCGCGGTGTCTCCGAGGCCCCCGCAGCCACGACGACCTCCTCGCAGTAAACCGTCTGCCGCCAACCCTCGGCGACGAGGGCGACGCCGACCACCCGACCGGACGTGTCGGTGACGAGTCGCTCGGCGGTCGTCTCGGTGACGAGCGTGCAGTTGCCCGTCGCGAGCGCGGCAGGCAGGGCGGTGTTGTGCGTCCCCGACTTCGCGTCGACCGGGCAGGCGAACCCGACGCACTGCCCACATCGCACGCACCCGGACCGCCCTTGGTAGTCGACCGAGTTGATCAGCAGCGGTACGTCGAGGGTGCCCCATCCCAATCGCTTCGCGGCAGCCGCCAGCAACTGCGCCGGGCCGGTACGCGGCAACGGCGGCATCGGCAGCGGGACCGACCGCGGCTCGTGCCACGGGTCCTTCCCACCACCGCTCACCCCGAAGCGCTGTTCGGCGAGCGAGTAATACGGCTCCAGGTCGTTGTAGGTGATCGGCCAGTCGGCGAGTGAACTGCCTTCCGGCACTCCGTACGTCGTGGCCATCCGAAAGTCTCGCGGGACGAAGCGCCACGCCTGCGCGCCGTACACGCGGGTCCCGCCGCCGACCGTGAACGCGTTGTTGCCCCAGCCTCCGTCGGGCGGCAGCACCTGGCGGCGGACGCCGTTCGCGATCGAGACCCGCGGCCGCCCAGCAGGATCCGGATCGGTCGGCGCCGGCAGCCCCAGCACC
>DASSDE010000143.1:0-3447 GCA_035697365.1 Kribbella sp.
GCTGCGGGTGATCCAGGGCGACAAGCAGACGTACGTCGAGGACGGCGGCGACTGGTTCATGGACTACCGGAACGCGGACGGCTCGATCGCCGAGATGTGCGGGAACGGCGTCCGGGTGTTCGTGAAGTACCTCGCCGAGGCCGGTCTGATCGACGGCAAGCCGGTCCGGATTGGCACCCGTGCGGGCGTCAAGGAGGTTGCGCAGAACGACGACGGCACGCTTACCGTCGACATGGGCGCGCCACGCCTTCCTGATGCGGCCGGGGTCGTGGTCGAGGCCAACGGTCACCAGTGGCCCGCGGTACACGTAGACATGGGCAACCCGCACGCGGTCGCGTTCGTCGACAGCCTCGACGAGCCGGGCAACCTGTGCGATCAGCCGACCTGGACACCGGCGGCAGCCTTCCCGCACGGCGTCAACATCGAGTTCGTCGTACGGCGGGGCCCGCACGACGTCCAGATGCGGGTGCACGAGCGCGGATCGGGGGAGACCCGGTCCTGCGGGACGGGGACCTGCGCCGTAACAGTTGCGGCCGCGCGGGCGGCCCGGGACGAGTTGCCGGTGACGTACCGCGTCGGCGTACCCGGCGGTGAAGTGAGCGTGACGTGGCGTGCGGACAACCACCTGGAGCTCACCGGGCCGGCCGTGCTGCACGCGCGTGGCGAGTTCAACCGGGCGTGGCTGGGAATCTGATTACTGCGTGGGACGTTGACTCGGTTAAACGGGTCGCTTGTACTTGAGGCCCGTGCCACCATGGAAGGTATATGACGACCCATTCACATTCTTACGACGAGACCACCGACGTCGAACTTGACCTCCTTGAGGGCGAGGACTCAGGCGATTCGTTGACGGGTCACGACGAACACGATCACGAGCTGAGCACCGAGGGCCTCGAGCTCGAGGAACGCCAGGCTCTGCGCCGCGTCGTTGGCATGTCGACCGAGCTGACCGACATCAGCGAGGTCGAGTACCGCAAGCTGCTGCTCGAGCGGGTGCTGCTGGTCGGCGTCTGGACCGAGGGCAGCGCCGAGGACGCGGACAACTCGCTGGCCGAGCTGAAGCTGCTCGCCGAGACCGCCGGCTCCGAGGTTCTGGACGGCGTGATCCAGCGCCGGAAGAAGCCGGACCCGGCAACCTTCATCGGTTCCGGCAAGGTGGCCGACCTGCGCAACCTGGTCGCGGCCCTGGGCGCGGACACGGTGATCGCCGACGGCGAGCTGGCCCCTGCGCAGCTGCGCAACCTGGAGGACAGGCTCAAGGTCAAGGTCGTCGACCGGACCGCGCTGATCCTGGACATCTTCGCGCAGCACGCGAAGAGCAAGGAGGGCAAGGCCCAGGTCGAGCTCGCACAGCTGCAGTACATGAAGCAGCGCCTGCGTGGTTGGGGTGGCAACCTGTCCCGCCAGGCCGGTGGCCGCGTCGGTGCAGCCGGTGGCGGTATCGGTGGCCGTGGTCCCGGTGAGACGAAGATCGAGACCGACCGGCGCCGGATCAACACCAAGATCGCGAAGCTCCGCCGGACGCTCAAGGACATGAAGAGCACCCGCTCGACGATGCGTCAGGAGCGTCGCCGGCACCTGGTCCCGTCGGTCGCGATCGCTGGGTACACCAACGCCGGCAAGTCGTCGCTGCTGAACCAGATCACCGGCGCGGGCGTGCTGGTCGAGGACGCGCTGTTCGCGACCCTGGATCCAACCACCCGTCGTACGACGACGTCCGACGGCCGGGTCTTCACGCTGACCGACACCGTCGGGTTCGTCCGGCACCTGCCGCACGACATCGTCGAGGCATTCCGGTCGACGCTGGAAGAGGTTGCGGACGCGGACCTGCTGCTGCACGTGGTGGACGGTTCGCACCCGGACCCGATCGCGCAGATCCAGGCCGTTCGGGAGGTGCTGGCCGAGATCGACGCGAGCGACGTACCGGAGATCGTGGTGATCAACAAGGCCGACGCCGCCGACCCGCTCGCGCTGGCCCCGATCCTGCACCGCGAACCGCACGCGATCGTCGTGTCGGCCCGTACCGGCGAGGGCATCGACAAGCTCCGCGAGCTGATCGAGGGCGCGCTCCCGCAGCCGCACCTCGAGGTCGAGGTCCTGCTCCCGTACGAGCGCGGCGACCTGGTCTCGCGGATGCACTCCGAAGGCGCCGTCGAACAACTCGAACACACCGCCGACGGCACCCACATCACCGCCCGGGTGCACCCCGCCCTGGCCGGCGAGCTCACGCCGTACGCGACGGCCTGATCCAACGCAACAGCCCCCGAAGTCCTTTCACGGACCTCGGGGGCTGTTGTTGTTCGGTCACTTGCGCTTGCTGACCTGGACCTTCATCGAGGTGCCGGTCTTGGACAGGACCTTGATGTTGATGCCGTTGTTCGGGACCTTGACGCTGCTCGTCGGCTGGTCGGCGGACCAGTACGACTTGCTGTCGTTGAAGGTCGGGACGGCCTTCTGGCCGCGGATGTAGCTGGCCTGACCGTTCACGTGCAGGGTGAACGAGTCCGCCTTCTCGAGGCCGAACGGCGCGTCGTACGCCGACACGCGCGGACGCCAGAGCTGGCCGTCGATGCGGTTGATCGGCGTCGGGTGCGAGTCGATCGGGAGGATCAGGCCCGCACCAGGGTGCTCGTTGGTGTTGTTGTCCTCCTGCGAGGTGTCCCAGTACCAGAGCAGGAGACCGTCCTGGTACGGGAAGTGCTCGACCTTGTCGGGCAGCGTGCTCGCCCAGCCGAAGTTGTACGGCCCGGTCTGCAGGTACTTGTCGTGGTCGACGTAGTTGATGTTCGACGCCAGGTAGTAGTTGTCGTGCTGGCTCGTGTACGACGACCCGACCGAGCTGAACCCGTTCAGCGTCCAGCCGTCCGGCGACGTCTCCGCACCGGAGTCGACCACCGTGGTGGAGCCGGACATGACCTTGATGTCGTCGGCGAAGAAGCCCATCCCGCCGGCCGCCGGGTCGGTGGCGTAGCGGAACTGCAGCGTGATCGTCTTGCCGGCGTACGCCGACAGGTCGAAGGTGGCGGGCTTCCAGCCGTCGCTGGTGCCGTCGATCCCGTTGCCCTCGGCATCGTTGGTGATGCTGCCCTTGATCGCCTTGTTTCCGTTGCCGTCGTTCACGTCGACGTACGCGTAGTCACAGGCCGTCGTACCGCAGTCCTCGATGTCCCAGTTGGCCTGGAATGTCAGGCTCGCGGGCTGACCGGCCGGCAGTGCGACCTGGCGGCTCATCGTGTGCGTGAAGTTGTTGCCCTGACCGCTCCACCAGTCCTTCGTCCCGGCGGCCGGCTGCACGAGGTCGTGGGTGACCGCCTTCTTCGGCAGCGTCACGACGAGGCCCTGGGCCTTCTTCGAGTTGTACTCGTGCGGGCCGAGATCGACCGTACGGTTCTGGCCGCCGTTCACGATCTCGTAGTCCAGCCAGCCGAGCTGCAGCTTGTCCCACGC
>DASSDE010000144.1:0-4850 GCA_035697365.1 Kribbella sp.
GACGATGCTCTTCCAGGCGGCGGCCGGCGCGATCATGGTCGTCTACCTGGTCCGCGGCGTCCACCTGCAACCCGCGACCATCGGCGTCCTGAGCATGATCGGCCTGCTCGGCGCGATCGTCGCGTCGGCCATCACCGAGAGACTGAGCACGCGGTACGGCGACGCGCGGACGCTGCTGCTCACGTCGACCGGGGTCGGCGTCGCCTTCACCGTGCAGGCTCTGACCGCACCTGGTTGGCAGGTGAGCTGGTACGTCGTCGGCACGCTGCTCGCCGGCTTCTGCATCATCGTCAGCTACATCCTGCAGGTCAGTACGCGGCAGCGCCTGTGCCCGCCGGAGCTGCAGGGCCGGGTGAGCGCCACCATGAGCTTCGTCAGCTGGGGCGCGGCTCCCGTGGGCAGCCTGCTCGGCGGCGCGCTCGGCACCGCCTTCGGCCTGCACACCACTCTGTGGATAGCAGGCCTCGGCACCCTGACCGCCAACACCGCCCTCTACTTCTCCCCGCTCCGAGCCCTCCACACCATCCCCACCCAACCCACCACCTCAGAAGCCAACCCCTGAGCTGCCACGAACGGTGGGGCGCGGGTTGGTCAGTCGGAGGTGATTTGGGCGGTGCCTACCAGGACTTCTACGTCGAGGGCGGCGCGGCCGCGGCCGATCTCCACGTCCTTGGACTGGCCGGAGACAGCGCCGGACCAGGTGACGCGGCCGAGCTGGGCCTCGGTGTGTACGTGGACGTCGGAGCCGCGGCGGAGCGCGACCTGCGCCGTCCCGGACTCGACGCGGACGCGGGAGCGGCCCTTCGTGATCTGGGCGTCCAACTGCGCGGAGCCGGCCTGGACGAGGACGTCGATCGGTCCGTCGACGTCCGCGACCTTCGCCGTACCGGCCGTGACACGGACCCGGGTCAGGCCGGGCAGCCGCTCGGCGTTCACGCTGCCGCCGGTGACCTCGACCTCGACCTGGAGGTGCGGGTTGACCCGGATCGACAGCTCCTTGGCCAGACCATTGACGTGCGCCTTCAGATCGGTCGGATTGCGCAGCATGCTGAACCCGTCGATCGAGACGCCCATGTCGCCCTCGCTGCTGATCGCGAGCGTGTCGCCGTCGCGCTTGATCACGTGCGGACCGTCGACGGCGACGCCGTTCACAGCCGGCTCACCGATCAGTCGTACCCGGCGGCCGATCGCGCGGACGGTCACCCGCTGCACCCCGGACGGGATCGGCACATTGCTGTGCTCCTCCTCCTGCGCAGGCTCCTCCTCCGCAACGACCTCACCCTGCACCGCATCCTGAACCGGCTCGCCCTGAACAGGCGCGCCCTGAACTGGCGCGTCCTGAACCGGCGACGGCTCCGCGGCCTGCCGCCCGCCTGGCTCCCCGGTCGAAGCAGCCGGCCAAGCCCCCGCCTCAGCCCCGCCGGCAGCCCCGGTCGCGCCGGTCGCGCCGGTCGCGCCGGTCGCGCCGGTGAAGGGGGAGTCGACGGCGTCGGCCCAGATGTCCGGGCTCCGCTCGCCGCCGGACGCGGGCTCACCGGGCGTGGCGCCTGGCGTGGAGTTGCCGGGTGTGGCGCCTGGTGTGGAGTTGCCGGCAACCGGAGCTTCGGGGGCTGCCGGATCGGCGGCCTCGGGAGTGGACTTGATGGCGGCGATCAGCGTGGTGGCCTCCTCGGTCGAGAGGTGGCCGTTGGCGACGCGGTCCAGGATGTCCTTGACCTTCTCGTCGTAGCTCTGGTTGCTCATGCCTCCCAGTCCAGCACCCCGCCGGGTCGAAACCAATCGGGGAAGCCCCCGAATTGCAGTGGTGCGGCCCCCGAAGGAGTCCGCACCACTCGCTCTCTATCACTTCACAGCCCTGAACAGGGCTGGTTGTTGTCACGCCGCCGGCGTCATCTCCTCCTCCGCCAGCTCGTCCTGTACGGCAGCCAACTCCGCCGCCTCGGTCTCCTCCGCAGCCCGCCGCGCCTTCAGACCGCGCAACCCGGTCAGCGCGATCACAAGACCGATCGCTGCGATCCCCGCCACGACGCCGAGCCCGGCCTTGTACGCCGAGAGCACCCCGGCCGGTGCAGTGTCGCCGGCCGACCGGCTGCTGATCACCGCAGTCACGATCGCCAGTACGACCGCGCCGCCGACCTGGTTGGAGGTGTTGAACAGCCCCGAGGCCAGCCCCTGCTCGTGATCCGGGACCCCGGACACGGCCTGGATGTTCAGCGACGGGAACCCGATCGCGAACCCGAGCCCGAGCAGCATGATGGTCGGGAACACGGTCGAGAAGTACGCCGATTCCGGGCCGATCCGCTGCGCGAGTGCGTACCCGGCCACGAACAGCGCCATCGCGACGATGATCATCTTCTCGGTACCGACCCGGTCGACGATCTTGCCGACGTTCGGCGACAGCGTGACGACCAGGATGCCGGCCGGCAAGAAGCCGAGCGCGGTCTGGAACGACGACCAGCCGAGCAGGTTCTGCAGGTACAGCGTGCCGATCAGCTGGAAGGCGACGTACGAACCGAAGACGGTCAGGATGGCCAGGTTCGCGCGCCGCAGGGACGCGTTGCGCAGGATGCCGAGCCGGACCAGCGGGTGCTTGGTCCGCAGCTCGATCGCGACGAAGCCGGCCAGCAGCACGACCGCGAGCGCGAACAGCCCGATGGTCTGCACCGAGACCCAGCCGGCGCTCTCGGCGCCGACGACCGCATAGACCAGGGACAGCATGCCGCCGGTGACGGTGATCGCCCCCGGTACGTCGTACCCGCCGGCAGCGTCGTCGCGCGGGCTGTTCGGGATCAGCTTGAGGCCGAACAGCAGCACGATCAGGGCGACCGGGCCGGGCATCAGGAAGGTCCAGCGCCAGCCGACCTCGGTGAGCGCACCGCCGAGGATGAGGCCCATCGAGAAGCCGCTGGCGGCGCAGGTGGTGAAGATGCTGAGGGCACGGTTGCGATCCGGGCCCTCGTGGAACGTGGTGGTGATGATCGAGAGCGCGGCCGGGGCGGTGAACGCCGCGGCGATGCCCTTCACGAACCGCGCCGCGATGAGCAGTTCGGGGTTGCTCGCCAGTGAGCTCAGCATCGAAACGACGGCGAAGACGGCCAGTGCGATCAGGAAGACCCGGCGCCGGCCGAGCAGGTCGGCGGTCCGGCCGCCGAGCAGCAACAGGCCGCCGTACCCGAGCACGTAGCCGGTCACGACCCACTGGAGAGAGGCAAGGGAGACGCCCAGGTCGGCGCCGATGGACGGCAGGGACATGCCGACCATGGAGACGTCCAGGCCATCGAGGAAGATCACGCCGCAGACCACCAGGAGTGCACCCCAGAGGCGGGCGTCCCAAGTCATGCGGCCTCCCGGCCTGGACTGAGGAGCGTCGGGAGCGGAGCGACCAGAGCGACGAAGGAAGGTCGGGAGTAACAGCCGCATGACCCGCCGCGCCGGAGGCGTGGCATCCAATTCAGTCATGCGGGTTGTGGTTTGCGTAGTCACGAGGAAGGACTATTCCATGCACATGCATCTAATGTCTAGGCATTAAATGCGTTTGCATAGATTGCGTGTGCATGCTATCGTCGCCGACATGACCGCTACGAAGGTCAGCGGTGGGACTGGTGAGACCACCGCCGATGTGCGCGAATGGCGCGAGTTGCTCGCCCGGCACGCGGACCTGACCTGCGCCCTCGATCGGGCGCTCCAGGCCGGCCACTCGCTGGGCATGAGTGAGTACGAGGTGCTCGAGCGGCTCGCCGAGCTCCCGGAGCACTCCGCCAAGGTCGCCACGATCGCGAAGTCCGTGCATCTCAGCCAGAGCGCGTTGTCGCGCGTCATCGGCCGTCTCGAGGTCGCCGGTCTGGTCGAGCGGCACATGTGCCCGGAGGATCGGCGCGCGGTGAACGTCCGGCTGACCGACGAGGGTCTGCACCGGCAGGCCGAGGCGCAGCCGACCCAGCGCCAGGTGCTCGCGCAGCGGCTGCACGCACCGCTCGTGAAGACCTGCGGACCTCTACTCTCTGGAGAATGACAGAGACCTACGAGGCGGCACGCGAGATCATCGCCGACCTGCAGCGAATCGTCACGCCCGATGGCATCCACGAGACCTACCAGCTCCGAGCCGGCGACGTGGACCACTGGGTCTACGCGCGCGGAGCTGATCGCTCCAACCCCGTCATTCTTTTCGTCCACGGCGGTCCGGCGATGCCGCAGCAGCCGATGGCCTGGCAGTTCCAGCGTCCGGTCGAGGAGTACTTCACCGTCGTCACCTACGACCAGCGCGGTGCCGGTCGCACACTGCGCACGGTCGACCCGGAGAGCATCGCGGACACCCTCACGGTCGAGCAGTACACCGCCGATGCGATCCAGCTCGCCGAGCAGATCAAAGCGCGGTACGGCGTCGAGAAGCTGATCCTGATGGCCCACAGCTGGGGGACGATCATCGCCACCAGCGCCGCACTCGCGCGCCCGGACCTGTTCCAGGCCTACGTCGGAATCGGTCAGATCATCAGCGCGCGCACCAACGAGTCGTTGTGCTTCGAGTACGCACTGCAGCAGGCCCACGAGCACCACCACACCGAGGCGCTCGAGGAGCTCGAATCGATCGCACCGTACCCGGGTGATGTGCCATTGACCCGGGATCGGATCATCATCGCCCGCAAGTGGGCGCAGTACCGCGGTGGACTGTCGGCGTACCGCAACGACTCGCTCTACTTCTTCGGAGCAGCCATGTTGTCGCCCGACTACACCGTCGAGGAGACAGAGACTCTTGGCGACGGCAACCAGTTCACGCTCGGCCGGGTGCTCGACGAAATGCTGGCTACGGACTTCACGGGTGTGAAGCAGTTCCCCATTCCGGTGGTGCAATT
>DASSDE010000145.1:0-2304 GCA_035697365.1 Kribbella sp.
GTCCTGGGCCCGGCTTTCGGCGGTCAGAGCGCTTTGCGCATCACGAGTTCGCGGCGGATGCCGTCCGCCATCAGGTCGCCGGGCTCGTCGGTGTCGACGTACCCGTGCCGCAGATAGAGGTTGTGGGCCGGATCGTTGCCAGGGACAACCGAAAGCTCGAGCGTGGTGGCGCCGGCGCCCCGGGCCCAGTCCTCGATCGCGGTCATCAGCGCGTTGCCGACGCCCTTGCCGCGGCCGAGCGGCGCGACCCACATCGACACCAGCTCGGCGGTCATCGTTTCGTCCTGCGTGAACCCACCGGCCATGCCGGCCGGCGTTCCGTCGACGGTCGCGATCACTTGGTACGCGCTGGGCACGCTCAAGCGTTCGCGCCAGCGGTCCTCGGGGGCGTCGACCCAGTCCGCGAGTTGCGAGCCGAAGGCGTACGGCGCCTCCGTGAGGGCGGCGAGCCGGAGCTCCCGCCAGGCCTTCCAGTCGTCCGGGCCGATTGCTTGTACGTCGATCACGTTCACAGGATCGCAGTCGGCCCGGATCGGGCACCAACTAGTTTCGGGGCGGGAACTTCGACGAGACCCAGTCGCGGACACCGCCGAGGCCGTCGCCGAGGTCGCGGAGGAACTTGGCCAGCGGGTCCTGCGAACGGTTGAACGCGTCGGTGTACGACTTGGCGGCGTTCTTCGCCTCCTGCGAGATCGACGCGTCGCCGTCGTCCTGACGCTTCGGGTACTCGCCGGAGACGATCGTGGTGTACTCGCCCTCGTCGACCCAGCGGCGCAGCTCGTGCGCGCGGATCACGGCCAGCGGGTGCGACTGCGCCTCGAGCAGCAAGAGCTTCAGTACGCTGTCGCGCAGGTCGCCGGCGCTCTCGTACTCCGTGCCCTGGGCAAGGAACGCGGTGGTGTCGAGCTCGTTCAGCTGACCGCCGCTGGCGAGCTTCATCTGGACGCGGAGCGCGACCGCTGGGTCCTGGACCGCGAGCAGGCCGGCCCGATCGCCGGACAGCTCGGCCTTGCGGGACCACTCGTGCAGGGCGGCGATGATCGCCCGCAGCCCGAGCGCGCCGATCGGCATCCAGTTGATCGCGCCGGTGAGACGCATCAGCCAGAGCAGCAGCGACTGGTACAGGGCGTGGCCGCTCTGCGCGTGACCGAGCTCGTGCCCGAGGACGAACCGCAGCTCCTCCTCGTCGAGGCCCTGCAGGAGCGCGCTGTTCACCACGATGAACGGCTTGTCCATGCCGATCGTGACCGCGTTCCAGATCGGGCTGTTGGTCACGTACAGCTCCGGGAGCTGCCGTACGTCGAGGGTGCTGGCGGCCTCGGTGTAGAGCCGGTTCACGGTCGGGAACTGCCGCTCGTCGACCCGGATCGCGGAGCCGAGGTACTGCAGCCGGAAGGCGCGCTCGTTGATCAGGCCCGACATCTTCCGCAGTACGTAGTCGAAGCCCTTCAGCTGCCGCAGCGCCACCAGCGCACCGCGGTCCGCGGGGTGCTCCCACGCCCGCGAGCTGATGTCGGTCAGCGTCACCCGCTGCCGCGTCGGCCGATCACTCTTCTCGGTCATCGTTCCCCCTGCCCGGTCGTCATGGGTTCCGACATTAGCTCGCCTTCGGGGTCCAGCGGGGATTGAGCGCTGCCGCCAGTACGAGGCTCGGGACCCAGCCGATCGGTACCGCCCACCAGCCGGCGCCCTTGCTCGCCGCGAGTGCGGTGGTGGCCACCGACAGCGTCGTACCGGCGAACCAGTACCAGGCCGCGTTCCAGCCCGGATGCTGCGTGCCGCGGCGGTGGCCGACCCAGGCGAGGGTGAGCGTGGCAGGCAACGCGAGCGCGACGGAACCGAAGGCGAGGATCGCCAGGATCATGGCGACATCGGCGGGCGAGAAATGGATGGCTCCGAGCGGGATCATGCCACCGATCCTGGCGCCCGGACGGATGGTTGCAGAGCGTAGGAATACTCAAATCGCCGCGTACGACCTAGCCTGGCCCGCATGAGTGAGGTTGACGACGGGGTGTGCCGTGAGGTCGACCGGCGCGACGAGAAGGCCCGAGCCTGGGTGTCCGAGGCCATCCGGATCGTAGACGCCGACGCGAACCGGAGTGCGGACACGCACCTGCACGTGTTCCCGATGCCCGAAGGCACCGGCGTGGAGCTGTACCTCAAGGACGAGTCCGTGCACCCGACCGGCTCGCTCAAGCACCGGCTGGCGCGGTCGCTGTTCCTGTATGCCCTGTGCAACGGCTGGATCCACAAGGGCACCACGGTGATCGAGGCGTCCAGCGGCTCCACGGCGGTCAGCGAGGC
>DASSDE010000146.1:0-4011 GCA_035697365.1 Kribbella sp.
CAGCGTGATGATCTGCGCCCGCTTCGCCCGTGCGGAGCCCGCCCAGGACGTGATCGCGATGACCCCGACGATCAACGGGATACCGCGCGTACTGGAGTACGCGACCAGCGTGATGATCAACGGCAGCACCGGGATCACCAACGCGGTGTTGGTGAGAAACGTCAGCACGTCGTCGACGACGGTGCCTTCGGCGTAGCCGGAGACCAGTCCGATCACCAAGGCGATCGCGGTCGCCAGCAACCCGCCGAGCAGCCCGACGATCAGCGAAACCCGACTGCCGTAGACCACCTGGGAGAACACGTCGACACCGCCGACGTTGGTGCCGAGCAGGTGCTGCGCCGACGGTCCGGTCAGCGGCGTGAACGAGCCGTCGGTCGGCGCGTACGGCGCGATCACCGGGGCCAGCAGCGCCACGAGTGCGTAGATCGCCACGACGACGATCCCGACCCGGGCCTTCTTGCTGCTCCACACCACCCGGTACCAGCGATCAGCGGTCATGCGGCCGCCCTCCTGGCGCGCGGATCGAGGATGCCGTACAGCAGGTCGGCGATCAGATTGGCGACGAGCGTGACGACCGCGGTCAGCAGCATCAGGCCCTGCAACAGCGGATAGTCCTTGATCCCGACCGCCTCCCCCATCAGCCGGCCGAGGCCGGGATAGTCGAACACGGTCTCCACCAGGATCGTGCCGCCGAGCACGCCGCCGAGCGCCAGGGCGAACCCGGCGACGCTCGGCAGCAGGGCGTTCCGGGCCGCATAGCGCAGCGCGATCATCCGGTCCGGCAGGCCCTTGGCGCGGGCCAGCCGGATGTAGTCCTCGCCGAGATTCATGATCATCGTGTTCCGCATCCCGAGCACCCAGCCGATCGGCGTCACGATCATCAGCGTCAGCGCCGGCAGGAACGCGTGCGACAGCGCGTCGTACACGAACGCTCCGTTCCAGCCCGGCGTCGATGCCTGGTAGCCGCCGGCCGTCGGGAACCAGCCGAGCCCGTACCCCAGCCCGTAGATCAGCAGCAACGCGATCCAGAACGGCTGCAACGTCCCGACGAACGTGGAGAGCACCGTCACCGACGTATCGAACCGGCTGTTCCGCCGCCACGCAGCGAAGGCACCGAGCAGGACTCCGATGACGAACGACAGCACCTGGACGGTCCCGACCAGGATCACGGTCCACCAGAACGCCCCGCCGATCACATCGGTCACCGGGTACGGGAAGTAGGTGTAGGAAACGCCCAGGTTGCCGTGCAACAACTGCCCTAGATAGCTCCAGTACTGACCGAACAGCGAGCCGGACGGCGAGCCCAGCAGATCGCGCATCGCCTGCACCTGCGCGAGGTTCAGCTGGGCGTTCTTGCCGGTGAGGTTCTGCACCATCAGCTCGGCCGGATCCCCCGGCTGCAGCCGGGGGATCATGAAGTTCAGCGTCACGACCGCCCACAGGGTGAGCACGAAGAAGCCGATCTTGCGCGCGAAGTAGCGCATCGGACTACTTCGACGTCGGTGCGGTCAGGTGCGTGATCCACACCAGCGGCTGGTCCTGCGGATTGGCGTACGGGTCCTCGGCGGACGGCCAGCCGACCGCGTGGTCGGTGCGGTAGATGGCCCGGGCCGGCGCATACAGGATCGGCAGCACCGGGTAGTCGGTCATCATCGCGTTCACCAGGACGCCGACCTGCTCCTTGGCCGCCGCATCGTCGGTCGCACCCGCGAGCGCGCCGATCGCCTTGTCGACCTCGGGATTGCGGTACCGCTCGGCGTTGCCCTTGATCGTGGTCTTGTTCGGGATCTCCGACGAGGCGACGGTCGCGCCCATGCCGTGCGCGTAGTCGCAGCCGGCGCCCATGTAGTTGATCATCAGCTGGAAGGTGCCGGCCTTGTTCTGCTGGTCGACGGCCTCCGGCGGCATCTTGTTCTCCTTGATGTCCAGCCCGAGCTTGCGGAAGTTGCTGGTGAACTGGTCGGCCATCGCCTCGTAGTCGATCCAGCCGGCCTGTACGGAGAAGGTGATGCTGATCGGCGATCCGTCGGGGTTCTGCCGCATCCTGTTCGAACCCTTCTGGTATCCGGCCGCGTCGAGCATCTGGTTGGCCTTGGCCAGGTCGAACGGGATCACGGTGCTCTCGGCCGGGTACTTCGCCGGCAGCAGGTCGGCCTTCACGGGCAAGGACAGACCGGACTGGCTGGCAACCTTCATCAGGCCGTACGTCGCCTTGTCGGTCGCGCTCTGCTTGTCCATCCCGTGCGCGAGCGCCTCGCGGAACTTGACGTCGCTGAACGGCTTCTTGGTCAGGTTCGGCGCCAGCACAGTGAGGCCGTTGGGTGCGTACCAGACATGGTTGGTCGTCGGGTCGTCGGCGACGAACGCCTTCTCCGGGTTCGGAATCTCACCGGAGTAGAAGTCCAGCTCACCGGCCTTCAGCTTCGCGGCCGCCTGGTTGGCGTTGGTGCTGTAGTTGCCTTCGAGGATGAGCTTCTGGACCTTGATCTTGTCGGCCTGCCAGTAGTCGGGCCGGCGATCGAGCTCCAGCCGGCGTCCGTTGTAGCTGGCAACCTTGAACGGCCCGGTCGAGATCGGGTTCTTCGAGATGTACTTGGCCGGATCGCCGACCGACGCGAACTCCTTCTCGGAGACGATCTTCTGGCCGATCAAATAGGTGAACTTGGTGGCCGCCGGTCCCTCGAACTCGAACGTCACCTTGTCGCCCTCAGCCGTCACCGACTTGGCCTTGGCGCCGAACGTGTCGTTCCAGACGCCGGCTTGATCGATCGCCGGGTACTTCTTGGTCAGGTTGAAGGTGAAGGCGACGTCCTTCGCGGTGAACGGCGAACCGTCGCTCCACTTCACGCCTTGCCGGATCGTCAGAACGAGCTT
The DNA here is from genome assembly GCA_035697365.1 of Kribbella sp. Taxonomy (GTDB): domain Bacteria; phylum Actinomycetota; class Actinomycetes; order Propionibacteriales; family Kribbellaceae; genus Kribbella. The sequence continues at coordinate 2,875 of DASSDE010000146.1, forward strand.
GGCCGGCCCCTCCCATTTGTAGCCGGTCGCCAGCCACGGAACGACCTTGCAGTCGAGCGAACTCTGTTGCATCAGTGGCTCGAACAACCAGGTACGAACGGTCTGCTGCGGCGCGAACGGGTTGTAGTTGACCAGGCTCCCCATCGCGGCGTCGGACTCGGTCGCGAGCTTCAACTCCGGGATCGTGCCCGCTGACCCGCCCGACGAACTCCCTTGTGCTGCTTGCTTCTCACCTGCGACGCGGCTGCCGGCGCAGGCCGGCAACGCCAGCACTGCGGCCAGCGACGCCGCGATCAGAACCCCCCGCCATGACCGCTGCCCCCGTCGGATGCGGAACGAAGTACCTGTCATGACGACACCTCCGTGTGTCAGGTTGATACCTGCTTGGAATGCTGTGTCTGGAGCTGTTCCCGGTCAGATCTGGCAGCCGCAGCTGGCTCTCCGGACCAGCCGCGACGCAAGGACGGTCTCGGGCGCGACGTCCGCGCCGTTGATCAGGTCGAGCAGCAGCCGCGTTGCTGTTGCTCCGAGCTCGGCCAGCGGCCGGGCGACTGTGGTGAGGCCAGGGCTCACCAGCGAACTCATCGGCACGTCGTCGACACCGGTGATCACCAGATCGTCGGGCACCCGCAGCCCGCGTCCCAGTACCGCCATCATCAGACCGAGAGCAGTTTCGTCGTTGCCGCACACGGCACCGTCGTAACCACCGGCCAGTACGTCGGCGGCGGCCTGCACGCCGTGGGTCTGCTCGAGTCCGGTCGGGTAGTGCGCTCCCGGCCGGAGTCCGAGCTCGGCATGCGCGTCCACGAAGGCGTTCCAGCGATCGGTCAGATCCGGCGAACCTTCGGAGTTGCCGACGAAGACCAGCTCCCGCAGCCCGTGGTCGGCGAGCAGATGGCTGACCAACGACCGGAACGCCTGATGATCGGTGCGGACGACGACCGGCGCCGGATGCGGATCCGGGCCGATCATCACCACCGGATGCCGCGCTGCCAGCTCCTCGATCACCGCCTTCGGGACGGTGCCGCCGTGGATGGCCATCCCGTCGACGCGCCGCGCGACATCGAGCAGCTCTCGGGGCGCCTCGCGCCGGAGGTGGGTGCCGATCACGTGCACACTCACCTGCCGCGGTACGGC
>DASSDE010000147.1:0-4109 GCA_035697365.1 Kribbella sp.
TAAAAGGCGAAGAGACCGCCGCACATGTGCGCGAACCGTTCCGCGGCGCCGATCTTGGAGCCACCGCCGGCGATGATGTCGGTCAGCAGGTAGTACACCAAGGCGAGCAGCAGCGGGTTCAGCACCAGCCACACCTGGCCGAAGAAGGTGTTCGTGTGAGCACCCCGGATGTTCGTCCGGGACATCTCGGCCGCGAACTCCCGCCGCTGCCACAACGCCTTGAAGTACGGGCGCAGTGCCGGCAGACCGACCTTGTGCGGTTCGTACACGTGCACCGACGGGTTGAACTCCTCGTCGACGCTAGTCGCGTTCATTCAGGCAATGCCTCTCTCTGCCGGACGTTGGATCCACGATGGCCGTTCACCTTGGGGTTTCGGCGGTAGCCGCCCGGGGTAAGGCGGCGTGCCACGCAGACCGGGAAGCAGAGTAGCGGATCGGCCTCGACGCCGACGACACAGCGGTCCTCCTTAGTGAGCAACGACGTACGGACGGCTACCGAACATCGTTCTCCGCTGCGTCCACAACACCTGCATCGTCCTTCGCCGATCGTTATCCGGAATATACATTTGACAGCCAGCCACGGCCAAAACGCCTGTCAGGCAGGTCAAATCGACGCCAATTCATCTGGTACGACGCTACGCGCCACCCCCAGGTTGACGTGACGCGGCACACTGGGTCTTTTGGCCTCGCCTCCGGCTCGGCGCGGTCCCGGGGCTTTGCTCCCGTTCTTCCCTCGTCGCTCCGGTCGCTTCGCTCCCTGCGCTCCTCAGTCCAGAACGGGAGGCCCCAGGACCGGGCTTCCTGCCCTTCTCACGCCTGAATGGGTGGGCCCGGGAGATGCGGGAGCGGGGCGGACGTGACACGCAACAGCACGTCCGGACTCCCCATGGACAGCCTCACCATCCACGGAGCACCCGCCGGCATCTCCCGGGGTCCCACCGTCGATCCGGGCACCCGTCCGCGACGGGCGGACGCGGTCGGCCACGCCGGATCGGCCGGCACGATGACCAGGGCGGCGGTCATCGCACCCTCAATCCGTCCCCAGAGCGGCTGCGGACGCCGGCAGGTGCGCGCAGCAGGTGTGGGGACGGACCGGAGACCGGGAGTGGAGGACAGCGCTACGCGGGATCCCTGCAAAGATGCCTTCGCGCTGGGGACGGCAACACCGACACGAGCGGCGGCACAGGGCGGAACCGGTCGCATCGGGCACTCCTCCTCATCGGCCTCACGATTGGAGATGCCACAGTTTGTACACCCTCCGGCACAGCGGGTGATGGCACGGAAGTGCGAGGGCACCGATGCGCCGGGATCGAGACCCAACCGAAACAGGCTCCGCTGACGAGACAGCCAACACGGGCCAGAATTGGAACAGCAGCCCGGCGGCGCTCAGGTGGTCCGTCGCCGGGCTGCTGGACCTCAATTCTCGCTCACGACTGCGCAGAAATGGTGGCCAGATGGTGACACGGCACAAGAATGCTGACAGGACAACAAATATCGCTGGGTGCAGCTGCACTGACACGGACAGTGCCTGGGGTGCTGGATCTGCCCCTCTAACCTGGAGGGACGGCAGCAGACGGTGACAGCACTCGGACGGGAGGGAAGAGTTGTGAGCACAGCGGACACGGAGCGTTCCGACCATTTGAAGGTGCTCGGGCTCAACGCCGACGAGATCAAGGTCTACCAGCAGCTGCTGCGGACCGGACCGACCTCGATCACCGAACTGGACGAGGCGGTCCCCGACCGCGAGCAGTCGATCGACACCACGCTCGGCGGACTGGTGCAGGCCGGGCTGGCCCGACGGTCCGGGTCGGACCGCTCCCGGTACCTGCCGGTGCCGCCGGATGCCGGGCTGGAGGCGCTCACGCTGCGCCGTGAGTCGGAGCTGAAGCAAGCGCGGATCGACGTGCTGAACGCGTACGACGAGTTCCGCCGCACCGTGCACAACGAGTCGACCACGCACCTGATCGAGGTCGTCACCGGTAGCGCGATCGTCGAGCGGATCCATCAGATCAAGGGCGGCGCGCAGCGCGAGATCCTGGCCATCGACTCCCCGCCGTACTACATCGGCGGGCCGAACCAGGAGGAGATCGACCACCTGAAGCGGGGCGTCGCCTACCGGGTCGTGTACTCACCGGAGTCCGTCGAGGTGCCCGGTTACCTGACCGAGAACATCCTTCCCTGCGTCGAGGCCGGCGAGCAGGCCCGCGTACTGCCCGACGTACCGGCGAAGCTGACCATCATCGACGGGTCCATCGCCTACGTCTCGATGTCGGTGCGCGACACCGAAGTGAACCGCTCGCTGCTGATCATCCGGCCGAGCTCGCTGCTGACCGCACTGATCGGGATGTTCGAGCTGTGCTGGCGCAACGCGCTACCGCTGCACGCATCGGTCGGCGCCGAGGACGACCGGCTGGAACCGATCGAGCGCCGCCTCCTCGCACTCCTCGCGACGGGCGCCGCGGACGACACCATCGCCCGCACGCTAGGCATCAGCCGCCGTACGTTCTTCCGCTACCTGGAACGCCTGATGAACCGCACCGGCGCCAGCACCCGCTTCCAACTAGCCCTACACGCCGCCCGCGAAAACTGGCTGTAGTACCCCGCGCGGCACTGCCACTCCGCCTGCGCGGCTCTGAAAACAACCCCGCCCCCGAGCGAAGCGAGGGGGCGGGGTTTTGTCTTTCAGGCTTCGGCGGGGATGAACTCCTTCGCCACGACCTCGGCGATCTGCGCCGTGTTGAGCGCGGCTCCCTTGCGGAGGTTGTCGCCGCAGACGAACAGCTCCAGCGCGTTCGGGTCGTCGAGCGACTTGCGGATCCGCCCGACCCAGGTCGGGTCGGTGCCAACGACATCCGCCGGCGTCGGGAACTCCCCCTCGGCCGGGTTGTCGAACAGCAGCACGCCCGGAGCGTCCCGCAGTACCTCTCGGGCGCCGTCGGCGTCGACCTCCTGCACGAACCGTGCATGCACCGACAACGAGTGCGTGGTGACGACCGGAACCCGTACACAGGTCGCGGACACCTTCAGATCCGGCAGCCCAAGAATCTTCCGCGACTCGTTCCGGACCTTCAGCTCCTCGGAGGACCACCCGTCGTCCTTCAACGAACCCGCCCACGGCACCACGTTCAGCGCCAGCGGAGCCGCAAACGGCCCAAGGTCATTCCCGACAACCCGCCGTACGTCCCCGGGCGAGCTGCCCAGCTCACGGTTGCCGGCCACCTTCGCCAACTGGTCGTACAGCGCGTCGATCCCGGACTGCCCGGCCCCGGACGCGGCCTGGTACGACGCGACGACGAGCTGCTCGAGCTCGTAGCGATGATGCAGTGCACCCATCGCCACGATCATCGACAACGTCGTGCAGTTCGGGTTCGAGATGATGCCCTTCGGGCGGTTCCGGGCCGCCTCGGCGTTCACCTCGGGCACCACCAGCGGGACGTCCGGATCCATCCGGAACGCGCCCGAGTTGTCCACCACGACCGCGCCCTTGGCGGCCGCGATCGGCGCCCAGTGCGCCGACACCTCGTCCGGTACGTCGAACATCGCGACGTCGATCCCGTCGAAGGCGTCCTCGCTGAGCGCGATCACCTCGACCTCTTCGCCGCGGACCACCAGCTGCTTGCCCGCGGAGCGCTCGGAGGCGATCAGCCGGATCTCGCCCCAGACGTTCTGCCTGGTGGAGAGCAGGGTCAGCATCACCGTTCCGACGGCGCCGGTCGCACCGACCACCGCCAGGGAGGGCAGACCCGTCCGGTCCTCGATCGTGTTCTCCACAGCGCTCACAGGGGTCACCGTCCAGTTCCTCCGTACACGACAGCCTGGGTGTGCTCGTCGTCCAGATCGAATGCGGTGTGCGCCGCGGTCACGGCGGCGTCCACCAGGTTCTCGTCCACGACCACCGAGATCCGGATCTCCGAGGTGGAGATCATCTCGATGTTCACACCGGCGTCGGCCAGCGCGGAGAAGAACTTCGCGGAAACGCCCGGGTGCGAGCGCATTCCGACCCCCACGACCGAGACCTTGCCGATCTGGTCGTCGTACAGCAGTTGTTCGTAGCCGACCTCGTCCTTCATCCGGGCCAGCGCGGACATCGCCCGGGCGCCGTCGGCGCG
>DASSDE010000148.1:0-7088 GCA_035697365.1 Kribbella sp.
CTACTGTGACTGGTGTGACCAGGAGGACCCTGGTGACCAGGCAAGATGTGTTTTCGTGACGTAACCTCCACAATGACCGGGCGGCACGGCGCGCCGGTCTTGGTCAGGCCCAGCGTCCGGGAGAGACTGTCTAGAACCGCACAGGAGAACAAGGTCAATGCGCGAGGCGAGGCTCGTCGGTCTGAGCCAGGACGGAACACAACTCGTCCTGGCGATGGCAGAGACGGGTGAGGAGTTCGCCGTTCCGGTCGACGACCGGTTGCGTGCGGCCCTCCGCGGCGACCGTGCCCGACTCGGCCAGCTGGAGATTCAAATGGAGAGCGCGCTGCGCCCACGAGACATCCAGGCTCGTATCCGCGCCGGCGAAAGTCCCGAGGCGGTCGCAGCCGTCGCCCAGATGCCGATGGAACGCGTGATGGCGTTCGCCGGCCCGGTCCTCGCCGAGCGGGACCACATCGCCAGCCTCGCGCAGCGTGCCTCCGTCCGTCGTCGCGGCGGCGGCGACGCCCCGACCCGCAACCTCGGCGCCTGGGTGACCGACCGGCTCCGGCTGCGCCAGATCGATCCGGCGTCGGCCGAGTGGGACGCCTGGCGGCGCGAGGACGGCCGCTGGGCGGTCCGCGTGTCGTACTTCGTCGAGTCCGAGGACACGGACGACTCCGGCGAGGAGCAGAAGGAAGAGAAGATCGCGATGTTCGCCTACGACGCTCCGGGGCGGTACGCCGTACCGGACGACGACGAGGCGCGCTGGCTGGTCGGCGAGCAGGCCCAGGTGCTGCCGACGCCGGTCCAGCCGCAGCCCGGCGAGCGGCGACTGGCCGCAGTCGCGGACATCGACCCGATGCTCGCGCCGGACCACGGCGCGGACAGCTACGAAGCAGGCTTCGAGGACACCGTCTCCCTCCGTCGCAGAAACCACCCGGTTTCCCGCGACGAGCCACAGGGCCACCAGCGCGAAGTAGCCCGCGGCACCCGGGATCTCGACCGCGGGGCACGCGACCTGGACCGTGGTACGCGCGGCCTCGAGCCCGGCGCGTGGGATGCGGAGCGAGGACAGCGTGACCTGGAACGCGCCGCGCGAGATGTGACGCCAGGTCAGCGTGGCCAGCGTGGTCAGGAGCCCGGCAGCCGGGACGGCGAGCACAGTGCGCGTGAGGTCGAGCGTGGGCAGCGTGACTTCGAGCGTGGTACGCGTGACGGCGCACGTGGTCCGCGGCGCGTGCACTCGGTGCCGAACCCGGACGAGGAGCCGACACTGATCGACGTACCGGTCGACCAGCCACCCGCCCCACGCCCGTCCGTCCGCGCCGTCGAACGCCCCACCGACCCACCCGCCTTCGCCTCCCCCGCGGACGACGCCACCGAGCCGGCCCACCAGGAGCAGACCCGGCAGGACCAGGCGCGGCAGGAGCAGGCCCGTACGGAACCAGAGCGCCGGGATGCGCCAGGCCGAGAGGCCGCACGCCCGGAGGCGCCGGCCGCACGCACCGGCCAGTCACGTTCGACTGACCGCCAGGGCGACGCCATGGCCGAGCCGGTCCAGGCGACCGAGTCCGCCGCGAGCGCGCAGACCGTGTCCGAGGACGCAGCCGCAGCCCAGGCCGACGAAACCCCGGCGGAGCCGAAGAAGAAGCCGGCCCGCCGCGGCAAGCGCGCCAGCGTCCCCAGCTGGGACGAAATCATGTTCGGCAAAAAAGCCGACTGACCCACCCTGCATCCAACCCCTCGCACCGCATCGTCCCGCCGGAGCCGCCTGCCAGAACTCGGGGCCCTGCCTACGGGCCGGGTGCCTTGAACAGGAAATAACAGGTGCCCGCGCACCACTTCCTGTCCACACCCCCGGTTGCCGTACTACGGACGGGTGACCCGCCGTACTGGTGGACAGGCGTGCTGGTGGACTCTCGTCCCAGATTGCGGACGGTGTTTGGTGGTGGACCGTGCGTGGTGTCATCATCGTGCGCATGCTGATGCTGTGTTGTTGCTGTTGTCGCTGACGCGCGCCGAGACCGGCGCACGAGGCCCTGACCCCTTCCGTGGCCCGCCCGCCGACACAGCACTCACAGGAACTTCGCATGAATCTCCCGGCTCTCGCCGATCTGTTCGCGTCCCATGGTCTCCGGCTCCTCCCCGGTTCGTACGCCGTACCGGTCGAGCTGCTCGTCCAGTTGCCTGACGCAACGATCGTCCGGTTCACGGCCCGCGGTACGACGCTGCGGCTCCGGTCGTACTCCCCCGACGCACTCACCACGATCACCATCCCCGCCGAGTGCGGCTGCGGCGATCACCACCCGCAGACCGGCCCGTCCCGCGTGATGCTCAGCCGGTACGCCGTACCGCTGGCGGAACGCACCATCGACGGCGAACTCGAGTACGGCTGGCACCACCACGAAGCCGGCCTCCTCCGCCTCCCCGAAGCCACCGAACACTTCTTCACCCTCCTGACCCAGCTCCGCACCCAGCACCCCACCCGAGAACTAGCCGGCGTCGCCTGACAAACCAGCGGATATCCGCTGCCGTCAGGGGCGGCGGTGGGCGGGCTCGTGGGTGTCGAAGTGGTGGCGGGCTGCTTCTACCTTGGCGAGGTTCGGGGACCCGTTGGCCAACGAGTGGAAGAGTGGGGCGAGGGTACGGCCCAGGGGGCTGATTTCGTACTCGACTCGGGGTGGGACCTCGGCATGGTAGGTCCGGGTGATCAGGCCGTCGCGTTCGAGTTGGCGCAGGCGCTGGGTGAGCACCTTCGGGGTGATGACGCCGATCCGGCGCTGCAGCTCGACAAAGCGCTGGCGGCCGTACTCGTTCAGCGTCCACAGGATCGGGGTCGTCCAGCGGCTGAAGACGAGGTCGACGACTGGCGCAATCGGGCACGCCTGCACGGGATCAACGGCGGAGGAGGAGGCTGCTGCGGGGGCGGGGGCTGTGGGCTCGGTCACAAACCCAATACTATCCTCTAGGTACCTACTATCCCCCGGCTATTAGCGTCATCCCCATGATCGTGATCACCGGAGCAACCGGCAACGTAGGCCGCCCCCTCGTCGAGACCCTGACCGCCGCCGGCGAGGACGTCGTCGCTGTCTCGCGCAGCGGCGCGGGCCACCAAGCCGACCTCACCGAACCCGAAACCCTCATCCCCGTCCTCGACGGCGCGAAGGCCGTCTTCCTGCTCACCGCGCCAGACTTTCTTGCCCACGGCAACCTCAAGGACGTCGTCGACGTGATTCGTACGGCCGGGGTCCCGCGGGTCGTACTGCTGTCGTCCCAAGGCGTCACCACCCAGCGCCACCCATCCGTCCACGAGGATGCGGTGACCGGGTCCGGCCTGGAGTGGACCATCCTCCGCCCCGGCAACTTCGCCAGCAACGCGTACGCCTGGGCCGACTCGATCCGGACCCAGCGCGCGATGGCCGCCCCGTTCACCGACGTACCGCTGCCGGCCGTGGACCCGCAGGACATCGCCGAGGTTGCCGCGGCCGCTCTGCTCGAGCAGGGCCACGCCGGCGCTGTCTACACGCTGACGGGTCCCACCGCGATCTCGCCCCGCGGGCAGGCCGAGGTGATCCAGGCCGCCGTCGGTACGCCGATCAGCGTCGTCGAGCTGACCCGCGCCCAGGCCCGCGAAGGAATGCTCGGCTTCATGCCCGAACCGGTCGTCGACGCGACCCTCGACGTCCTCGGCACGCCGCTACCCGCCGAGCAGGAGATCAGCCCCGACGTCGAGAAGGTCCTCGGCCGCCCGCCGCACACCTTCGCCGACTGGGTCAACCGCAACCTCCACGCCTTCCGCTGATCGGTGGAGGGGCGGCCGTGCGTCGGCACCATGTCGGTGTCCGCACACGGATCGTCGCGGCCGGCACGATCCTCGCCTCCACCGCTGCTGCTTCTCGCGGCGGAGGTGGCCGGCGTGGGGTCAGGCTTTGAGTTGCTGGCGGAGAGCTTCGGCGACTTGTTCGGCTGCGCGTTGGGCGGAGGTGAGTGCGGTGAAGCGGTCCTCGGCGGCCTTCTTCACGTCGGCCAATTGGGCCTGGTGGTCGGCGCGTAGCTGCTCGCGGTCAGCGCGGTGGTCGCTGCGGAGCGCGTCGACCTCGGCGCGGTGGCGCTCGCGCTCTGCGGCGAGCTCGGCTGCCAGGTCCGTACGCAACTGGTCGGCGGCCTGCTGCGCGGTGTGCCGCTCGGCCTCGGCTGTCGCCTGGGCGGTCCGCGCCGCCTCAACCTCACTGCGGGCCTGACGTAACTGCTCCGCAGCCGTCGCCTCGAGGTCCCGGATCTCACGCTCAGCCTCAGCGCGCACCCGCTCCACCTCCGCCGCCGCAGCGTCACGGGCAGCAGCGACCTCCTGTCGAGCCTGCTCCAACTCCGCGGCCGCGGAGTCCCTGGCCGCGGCCAGCTCCTGCCGGGCTTGCTCCAGCTCCGCGTCCGCACTCTCCCGAACAGCCACGGCATCCCGCCGAGCCTGCTCTGCCGCGTCCTCGGCGAGTGACGTCGCAACCCGCGCCTCGTCGAGCGCCGCGACGGCTTCGCGGGCGGCTTCGTCGGCCTCCTCCCGAGCGTCCTCGGCCTCGGCCGCTTGCTGCTCCGCTGTCCGGCGACGGTATTCCTCCTGACCGCGCTGCCGCTCGAGATCGGCCAACTCTGCCCGCGACGCCGCCTGCAGTTGCTCCACCTCGGCCGCCACCGCCTCCGCGTCGCCGTACGTGCGAACCGCTTCGGCGATCTGCGCCAGGTAGCCCTCCAGCTCCTGCATCAGCCGCGGCAGATTGCCCTTCATCAACTGCTCGAGGGTCAGCCGCGCGGCCGTCACCGGCCCTGGCTCGGCACCGGGAGCCGGTACGCCGACCTGCCGAGCCGGCTGCCGGGCCAGACGATTCTTCGCCGCCCAGGCATTCGCCTTGTTGTGCAGGACCGGCTTCCCGTCGACGCCGGCCCCTTCGCGGCCGCAGTACTTCGGCGGTCGGCCCGGCGTCCCCGGATCGACCTGCTTCGGGTTCGCACAGCTCACGCCCGGGAACTCGCACAGCCCGTGCCGAGCCGGCGCGATGGCCTCGGTCTCCGTCGTCGTCATGACGCCATCCTACCGGATTAAGTCGATAAAGATTGCTTTGAGTTTCGTTTCCGTCGTCTACTTTGGACGTATCTAAACTGAACTGAAGTAGCACATAATCCCCGTTATGCGCTACTCTCGCTCATATGGACGATCAGCCGGCACCGCTCGTATTTCGCCCGACAGAAAACGCGGTCGAGCTGCCGAGGCCCGATGCGACGACCGAAGCCGCCGTACGTCGCTCCCTCGGACGCCGACGACCGCTCTGGGATCCGGCCGCTGCACCGGTCGACCGGCTCGACCTGCTCACCGACGCCCTCACCCCTGAGCTGACTGCCCTGGCAGTGCTGTGGCTCGGCGGCACGAGGCGGGCAAGCCGCGACACCCGGATCGGGTACGCCGACGACCTGCTGCTCTGGGCCGACTGGGCGCGCCGCGAGCTCGGCCGGGAGCGGTTCGGTCTCGACCTGCATCGCGCCGAGGTGACGATGTGGCTGACCGGTCAGCAGGACGCGGGCGCGGCAGCCTCCTCGATCTCACGCCGGCTGTCGACGCTGTCCAGCCTGTACCGGTACGCCGCCGGCTGGGGCCTGCCTGCGGTGTCCCCGATCTCCGACGACGACCACCGGCCGAAGTTCCACCGCGGCCGGCGCGCCACGTCGGCCCGGGTCCTGGACGCGGATCAGATCGCGGCACTGCTCGCGGCAGCGGGTGACGTCCGCGATGCCCTGGTCGTCGGCCTGCTCTATACCGGGGCTTTGCGCGTCTCCGAGCTCTGCGGTGCCGACGATGCCGACCGTCACGACGAGGGCCGGCGAACGTGGCTCGTCGTCACCCGCAAAGGCGGCAAGGCGGTCCGCGTACCGCTCGAGACCACGGTCGCGGAGCTTCTCGACCTCTATCGCGCGATCCGCCCGGCCTGGACCGGCATGGGACCGGCCCCGCTCATCGCCGATGCCAGCGGCGCTCGCCTCGACCGGCACGACGTCACCCGGCTACTGCGCCGCCTCGCCAGAACAGCCGGGATCCCCCGCCCCGAGACGGTCGGCCCACACTCGCTGCGTGCGACGGCGATCACCGACCAGAAACGCCGCGGCCACAGTGCCGAGGACCTCCAGGAGCTGTCCGGTCACGCGGACGTGCGCACCGTGATGATCTACATCGACGACGACGGCCGCGCCGAGCGAGTCGCCGCCCTCACCGACGATCTGGGTCGCGTCATGACAGCCGTACCGCGCCATCTCAAGTCCCCCTGACCAGCGGCAGGAACACGTCGTCGACCAGCGAGCTGATGGTCGACGACGGCACCGGCGCATGGCTGAAGAAGACCTCGTGCCGCATCAGGTTCGTGGGCGCGGTGAGGACCGCGTCCGGCACGTCCGCCGTCGGGATCTCCCCGCGCTCCGCGGCCCGCTTCACGATCGTCGCCATCACGCCGGTCATCCGGCTGTACATCTCCGGCTCCAGGTCGGGCGCCTCGGCCATCAGGCCGTGGACCGTGTCCGGACCCATCCGGGTGACCCGGTCGGCCATCAGTTGCAGGACGCCGAGTACGTCGCTCCGTAGCGAGCCGGTGTCCGGTACGTTCTCGACGATCGAGCCGGTGTGGTGCCGCATCGCCGCAATCACCAGCTCGGCCCGGTTCCGCCAGCGCCGGTACAGCACCTGCTTGCCGGTCTGGGCCCGCGCCGCGACCGCTTCCATCGTCAGCCGCGCGTAGCCGGACTCCATCAACTCGGCCCACGCGGCGTCCAGCAGGACGGCCTCCAGTTCGGCACCGCGCCGGCGTTCCATCGAACCTCCAGAGGAGACCTTGCGTCTCTTATGGCCCCGAGCCTACCCTGAGCTCCGTAAGAGACGCTACGTCTCTAAGGAGACTTCCGGATGACCACCCAGACAGACCGCCTCGACCGGTCGGTGCTGACCCTTGCGGCCGTGCTGATTCTCGGCGCGATGGCCCCACTGCTCGACAGCACGATCGTCACGATCGCGCTGCACACCCTCGGCGTCGAACTGCACACCTCGGTCGCAGGAGTCCAGTGGGTCAGTACGG
>DASSDE010000149.1:0-3827 GCA_035697365.1 Kribbella sp.
GCGCCGGAGTTCGCGGAGTTCCGCAAGAAGAGCGAGACGCACCCGATCGAGGCCGTCGGCAAGGACCTGCGCGGCCTGATGGCGTGGGTCAAGTCCCACGACGAGGACTACGTCGAGGGCTCCGCGGCCCGCTGACGCCCGACCCGAGAGGGCCCGGACCATCCCAGGTGGGTGGACCGGGCCCTTTCGTTTGCGACAATGTGTGACGGTTGTGGTCTGGTGCGGTGAACTTGCGGTTGATCTGGGGGAGGTGAACGGGTGGTGGAGGACGGCAGGAACGCGCTGCCGCGCCCGCCCCGGCGGATCCCGGCCGGCGCCGGCTCACTCACCCAACTCGAGGCTCCGAGGCGCCCTGCTCGTGGCCCGGCGCCGCGCGGGCCGTGGATCTTCGGCCGCTTCCTGGTCGGGCTGATCGTGCTGCTGGTGATCGTCGCCGGTGGTGCCGGCGCCGGCTGGTACGTCCGCGCGCAGAGCGTCGGCATCGACACCACGAAGGTGCAGGACGCCGTCGGCCCGGCAGTCGTCCGGGTGCTGTCGACGACCTGTGCGGGCACGGGTGAGGCGTCCGGCGTGCTCGTCGACGGCGGCCTGATCCTGACCGCTGCGTCCGCTGTCGAGCAGCCGCTGTCGACCGTCGTCGTCACCTCGAAGGGTCTGGTCCGGCGCGCCAACGTGATCGGTACCAGCCAGGACGGCGTCGCCGTACTCCAACTGATCGGCCAGCTCGCGGTCACGCCCGCGGAGGTCGCTCCTTCCGATCCCGATGCGAAGGCCGAGCGGGCGCTGATCGGCTACACCGCGGCCGGGACGCAGAGCATCAACGCGGTCGGATCGGCCGCGGAGCCGCGGGCACTCGGCGAGGTCATGAACGCGGCCAAACTCGGCGGCCCGGTGGTCGACGGCTCGAACCAGGTCGTCGGACTGGTCGTCGGCGACACGGTGCAGGCGAGCACGATCGTCCCGCGCGCCGCCCTCAGCGGGTACGCCACTCCGAACGCGGCGGGCATCACCGCGGACGCGAACGCCTGCGACAAGACGTCCCGAGGACCGCAAGCCCCGATCGCCCCCGTACTGCAGGTCGCCCGCACACCGCTCGCGCTGGAGACGCTGAAGCTCTTCGCCAATTACCTCACGCTGGAGAACAAGCGTGCTTTCCCCACGCTGCAGGGGCTGTATTCGAAGCAGCTGGCGAAGACCCTGACCGCGGCGCGGGACGCCCGCAGTCATCAGACGACGTACTTCTTCGCCCCCAAGATCACCGAGGTGAGCGCCTCGGGCGACGGCGGGGCGTACGTGCGGATCACCTTCAACGCGTTGTTCTCGCCGACCGCGAGCGGCGCCGAAGGCCGCAACTGCAACCGGCTGGACTACCGCTACCGCCTCGTGCGCGAGGGCGGGAAGCTCGTCATCGACACCGTGAAGGCGATGACCATCCCGCCGGTCAGCTGCGACACGGATTGAAACCCAGCCTGACCGCCATCCGGGTCGCTAGTCACGCCGGACGGTGGACGCGGTACCATCGAGACAGCGGGCACAGCGCGGTGCTCTGTTCTTGATGAGCCCCTACCGCTTCTGCAGGAGATTCCTCCATGTCTTCACTGACTGACGTAACCCGGCCCGTCGTCCTGATCGCCGAAGAGCTCAGCCCCGCCACCGTCGAGGCCCTCGGCCCCGACTTCGAGATCCGGCACGCGAACGGCGCCGACCGCGCCGAACTGCTCCCGGCCATCGCCGACGTCGACGCCATCCTGATCCGCAGCGCCACCAAGGTGGACGCCGAGGCGCTCGCCGCCGCGAAGAAGCTCAAGGTCGTCGCCCGCGCCGGCGTCGGCCTCGACAACGTCGACGTGAAGGCCGCCACCCAGGCGGGCGTGATGGTCGTGAACGCACCGACCTCCAACATCGTCAGCGCCGCGGAGCTCGCGGTCGCGCTGCTGCTCGCCTCCGCGCGGCGGGTCCCGGCGGCCAACGAGTCGCTGAAGAAGGGCGAGTGGAAGCGCAGCAAGTACTCCGGAGTCGAGCTCTTCGAGAAGACCGTCGGCATCGTCGGCCTCGGCAAGATCGGTGTCCTGGTCGCGCAGCGGCTGGCCGCCTTCGGCATGAACGTGATCGCCTACGACCCGTACGTGCAGGCCGGCCGGGCCGCGCAGATGGGCGTCCGGCTCGCCACGCTGGACGAGCTGCTGGCGGCCAGTGACTTCATCTCGGTGCACCTGCCGAAGACCCCGGAGACCATCGGCCTGATCGGCGACGAGCAGCTGCACAAGGTCAAGCCCGAGGTCATCATCGTGAACGCGGCCCGCGGCGGGATCGTCGACGAGCAGGCGCTCTACTCCGCTCTGAAGGAAGGCCGCGTGGCCGGCGCGGGCCTGGACGTGTTCGCGTCCGAGCCGTGCACCGACTCGCCGCTGTTCGAGTTCGAGAACGTCGTCGTCACGCCACACTTGGGCGCGTCCACCGACGAGGCGCAGGAGAAGGCCGGCATCGCGGTCGCGAAGTCGGTCCGGCTGGCGCTGTCCGGCGAGCTGGTCCCGGACGCGGTGAACGTCCAGGGCGGTGTGATCGCCGAAGAGGTCCGCCCGGGGATCGCGCTGACCGAGAAGCTCGGCCGGATCTTCACCGCGCTGGCCGGTGGCGTCGCGCAGCAGCTCGACGTCGAGGTCCGCGGCGAGATCACGCAGTACGACGTGAAGGTGCTGGAGCTCGCGGCGCTGAAGGGTGTCTTCGCGGACGTCGTCGAGGACAACGTCTCGTACGTGAACGCGCCGTTGCTGGCCGCCGAGCGGGGCCTCGAGGTCCGGCTCGTCACCGACCACGACAGCCCCGAGCACCGGAACCTGATCACCCTGCGCGGCACGCTCGCGGACGGTGTGCAGGTGTCGGTGTCCGGCACGCTGGTCGGCGTCCGGCAGTCGGAGCGGCTGGTCGAGATCGACGGGTTCGACGTCGAGATCGAGCTCGCCGCCCACCTGGCGTTCCTGACCTACGAGGACCGCCCGGGCGCGGTCGGCCAGATCGGCCGGATCCTCGGCGACGCCGACGTGAACATCGCCGGCATGCAGGTCAGCCGGGACCGCAAGGGCGGCAAGGCGCTGGTCGCGCTGTCGGTCGACTCGAAGATCGCCACCCCGGTGCTCGACGAGATCACCGCCGCGGTGCAGGCCGCGACGGCCCGTACCGTGGACGTCGAAGCCTGAGTCAGTCGTTCGACTGATTTACTGGAGGCGGTCAGCCGCCCGCAGGCGCATGGCGGCTGACAAGGGCCCGAGCTCCATAGCTCGGGCCCGCTCCATTTCCAGCGACAGTTTCAGCGCCGGGTTGCGAGCAGGACGGCGGCGTCCGGGGCGACCATCACCTCGACGGTGGTGAACCGGCTGTCCATCAGCCATTCCTGACGGAGCGTGTCGACGCGACCCTCGTACATCGGCGGCCAGACCGCGGACGGCGTGAAGTCGTCCAGGACGACGAAGCCGCCGGGCTCCACCACATCAGCGATCACGTCGCGGGCGGACAGCTTCGCCTCGCGGGCGTCCACGAACAGCAGTGCGAACGGGCCGCGCTCGATCAGCGCGGTCCAGTCGGCCGAGACGACCTCGATCCGCTCGTCGGCGGCGAACAGTTCGCCGACCACCTGCGCGAGCTGCGGGTCGCTCTCCGCAGTGACGATGTTGGTGCCCTCGCCGGCGCCGCTGCGCAGCCACGCCGAGCCGACGCCGCAGCCGGTCCCGAGCTCACCGAGCAGCCCGGACTTCGAGGCCGCGAGCGTGGCCAGCAAGCGGCCGGTCTCGTTGCGGGTGGAGCTGACGAATCCGCGTCGGCCGGACAGG
>DASSDE010000150.1:0-2741 GCA_035697365.1 Kribbella sp.
AAAGAGGTGCAGTCGGTCGGCGCCACCCGGACCGCGGCGGTCAGCGAAGGCGCCGGCGGGCTGAACGCGATCTCGGCGACCCCGACGCCTGACCCGCGCGAGGGCGACCAGTGGGACATGGTCCAGATCAAGGCGGACCAGGCCCACCAGGTGACCGACGGGTCCCGCAAGGTGCTCGTCGGCATCAACGACAGCGGCGTCGACGACACCCACCCCGACCTCGCCCCGAACTTCGACGCCGCGGACTCCGTGAGCTGCATCAAGAACGGTGTCCCGGACCGGACGGTCGGCGCGTGGCGTCCGACGACCAGCTCGCACGGCACGCACGTGGCCGGTACGGTCGCCGCCGCCCGCAACGGCGTCGGCATCGTCGGCGTCGCGCCCGGCGTACGGATCGCGTCGGTCAAGGTGGTGAACGACAACGGCTTCATCTACCCGGAGTACTCGATCTGCGGGATCGTCTGGGCCGCCGAGCACCACATGGCTGTGACGAACCACAGCTACTTCATCGACCCGTTCGAGTTCTGGTGCGCGGACAACGGCGACCAGGGCGCGGTCCAGGAGGCCGTGCGGCGTGCGTACGCCTGGGCGACGGGCCAGGGCACGCTCTCGGTCGCGGCGGCCGGCAACTCGAACTACGACCTGGCCAACAAGACCACGGACAGCGGCAGCCCGAACGACTCGACCGCCGTCACCCGTACCATCAACAACAACTGCCTCGACATGCCGACCGAGCTGCCCGGCGTGATCACGGTCGCCAGCACCACGCAGACCCGCGCACGGAGCAGCTTCTCCAACTTCGGCCTGCACAAGATCGACGTCGCCGCGCCCGGCAGCTCGATCCTGTCCACCCTGCCTGGCGGCGGCTACGGCTACATGAGCGGTACGTCGATGGCATCCCCGCACGTCACCGGTATCGCGGCCCTTCTCAAGTCGACCCATCCGGCGTGGGGTCCCCGCGACCTCGAACGCGCCCTCCAGCGCGAGGCCGACGACACCGCCTGCCCCGCCACCCCCGACGCCCGCTGCACCGGCACCACCGCCAACAACGCGTTCTACGGCGAAGGCATAGCCGACGCCCTGGACGCCGTCACCCCCTGACCGAGTGGGGGTCCCCCGCCCGGGACCCCCACTCACATTCGGGCTCTGAGGACGTCTACTTCGCCGCCTGGGCTGAAGGGGTCGTAGTTGTGTTCGATCAGCCAGCGGACGGACAGGAGGGTTCGTAGCGACCACCAGGCGCGGATGATGTCGGGGTCGGCCTCCGCGCCGTAGCCGGCCAGGACGTCGTTGAGATGCTCCGGGTGGCCGAGGGTCATGGTGGCGACGTCGCGGAGTGGATCGCCCTGGCCTGCTTCGGACCAGTCGATGATGCCCGTCAGTTCGTCACCGTCGGCGAAGACATGGGCGATGTGCAGGTCGCCGTGAGTGAACGCCGGCTTCCACGGTCGCAGCGCGGCCTGGGCGACCTCCCGGTTGCGGGTCACCAGGTCGCGCGGCAGGACCTCGTCGGCGACAAGCCGCTCGCATTCGGCGTCTAGCTCTGCCGCGAGTTCGTCGAGGTCCCCGCCGTTGCGGCCGGTCCAGGGCGGCAGCGGCGCGTCGTGCAACCTGCGGAGCGCGGCGCCAGCCGCGGACCAAGCTGCCGGGGGCGAGGTGGACGGCCGGCAGAGGCGGGCGAGTACGGTCCCGCGAACCGCGGCGATCGCGAGCACCGGCGGCTTGTGCCACAGGACGTCCGGGGTCGGGACCGGCGCCAGCGTCATCGCCTCGACCTCACGGTCCAGCCGCGCGCGGTCCGTATCCACCTTCAAGAACACGTCCCCGACGCGCAGCGTCGCCCGCTCGGGATGCGCAACAACAACGCTCACCTCGTCCATGCCGGCCCAGTATGCCGACGACGACCAACCCCGTCGCCTCTTTAACCGGTGGTGATGAGGATGATCCCGGCGACCACGACTGCTGCGGCGGCGGCTCGTTTGGGGCCGAAGCGTTCCTTGAAGAAGAGTGCTCCGATGATGGCGCCGAAGATGATGCTGGTCTCGCGGAGCGCGGCGATCGCGGCCAGGGCGCCACGGGTCTGGGCCCAGAGGACGAGCCCGTACGCCGCCATCGAGACGACGCCGCCCGCGAGGCCGGACACGATCGCGGGGCGTGGAAGGTTGAAGGTCCGCGGACCCCGCCACGCGAGCACCGCGATCGGAACCGCGAACCCCTGCAGCATGAACACCCAGCCCATGTACGTCGCCACCGGCATCTTGTGCACCGCGACCCCGTCGACGACCGTGTACGACGCGATCATCAACCCGGTGCCGATCGCCGCGAACAACGCCGGCACCTGACTACGCCCGGGCCGCCCGATGAACACGAGCCCGATCAACCCGGCCGAGACGAGCAGCACGCCGGCCAACTCCAGTACGGCGAGCTGCTGGTGCAGTACGACGATCGACACCACAGCCACGACCCATGGCGACGTACCGCGAGCCAATGGATACATCTGACTGAACTGCCCCAGCTGGTACGAAGCCAGCAGCCCACCGAGGTACGCAAGATGCAGCAACGCCGACGCGACGATGAAACCCCACGTCCCACTCGGCGGCAGCCCCATCACCAGGACCCCCACCAGCCCGATAACCCCCGCAGCCAGCTCGAACAACGCCAATCCAGCCACCCGATCCGGAGCCCCGTGCGCCATCGCATTCCAGGTGGCATGCAGAACAGCCGCCCCCAGCACCACCAAG
>DASSDE010000151.1:0-2381 GCA_035697365.1 Kribbella sp.
CACCTGGGTGGCGATCTGCACCGGGTCCGAGAACAGCGAGACCAGGAACATGAACGCGAGCAGCTCGCCGAGCGTGGCCTGCTTGTCGACGCCGAGCAGCACGCCGACCGTCAGGACGCCGGCGTTCGCGAGACCCGCGGCCAGACCGCCGATCGAGAACGTCAGGCCGGTGATCGCCTGCGCCCTGGTCGCCGTCCTGCGGTAGTCCTCGATCGAGTCGTCGATGCGACCCTGCGTACGCCCCTCGATCGCGTACGAGCGGACCACCTGCGCCCCGACCACCGGCTCCGAGATCGCGGACAGCATCTCGCCGACCTTCGCCCGGACGATGCCGTACGCGGCCGACATCGCGCGCTGCAGGTACTTGAGGCTGGCGAACAGCGGGATGAAGCACAGCAGCACGACCAGCGCGAGCTGCCACGAGTAGAAGAACATCACGATCGACGCGAGCAGCATCTGCCCGAGGCTGACCAGGAAGATGAACCCACCGAACTGCAGGAACTGCGACACGGTGTCCACGTCCGAGGTGACCCGGCTGACCAGCGCGCCGCGCCGCTCGGTGCTCTGGGTCAGCACCGGCAGGTCGTGCACGTGCCGGAACGCCTTGATCCGCATCGTGGCCAGGCCGGACTCCGAGTTCACCGCGAGCCGTACGGTAGTGAGGTACGACGCGCCCGCGGTCAGGATCACGCCGACCGCGCAGATCAGGCACATCCAGGCGACGTAGGACATGTTCGGCCCGTTCGGACCGGACAGGCCGTTGTCGAGGGTCTGCTGGACCGCGATCGGGACCACGATCCGTCCGGCCGTCATCGTCAGCGCGAGAATCCCGGTCAGCCACCACCCGCGCGCCAGCTCGGGCGAGACCTTCAGACCGTCCTTCAGGGTCTGCAGCCCGCCCGCGTTGTCGCCGTGGTCAAGCCGCGAAGCCTCCGCCGCGCTCACGCTGAAACCTCCTCTTCCTCGGCCCGCCGCTCGGCGTCCTTCTCGTACGCATCCACAAGGTCCCGGTACGCCGGCGTCGACTGCTGCAGCTCGGTGTGGGTGCCGTGCGCCTGGATCCGGCCCTCGTCCAGGAACAGCACTTCGTCGGCGAGCGAGATCGTCGCCTTCCGGTACGCGATCACGAGCACCGTGGTCGCCGCACCGGAGTCCTCCTGGACCGCGGTCCGCAGCCCGGCCAGGATCCGCGCCTCCACCTGCGGGTCGACCGCACTCGTCGCGTCGTCGAGGATCAGCAGCCGCGGCCGCCGAACCAGCGCCCGCGCGAGCGCGATCCGCTGCCGTTGACCACCGGACAGGGTTGCGCCGCGCTCGCCGACCTTCGTGTCCAAACCGTCGGCCAGCGCCTTCACGAAGCCGTCCCCCTGGGCGATCCGCAGCGCATCCCAGACATCGTCGTCGGTGTACTGGCCGCCGAGCGTGATGTTGCCGCGGATCGTGTCGTCGAACAGGAACGCGGTCTGCGCGACCAGCGCCACCGACCCGGCCAGCTCGTCGCGGGCCAGCTCCCGCAGGTCGATCCCGTCGATCTTGACCGCGCCCCGCTCCGGGTCGACCAGCCGTGTGAGCAGCGTCGTCATCGTGGACTTCCCGGACCCCGTGGGCCCGACGACCGCGACGGTCCGGCCGGGCTCGACCATGAAGTCCACACCGGCCAGTACGTCGCGCTCGGGCAGGTACCCGAACCGGACGCCGGCGACCTGGACCCGCGCCGCCTTGGTCGACGTCAGCCGCGCGTCGCCGTACTCCATCCCACCCTCGGCGGTCAGCACGCGCTGCACGCGGTCCCAGCCGACGACCGAGCGCGGGAGCTCGCCGAGCACCCAGCCGAGCGCCCGGATCGGGAAGCCGATCAGCGTGAACAGGAACGCCACCTGCACCACGTCACCGGCATCCGCACCGCCGGAGCGCACTCGCCCGACGCCGACGAGCAGCACCGCGAGGACGCCGAGCCGGGGCAGCCCGTCGATGACCGGGTCGAACATGCCGCGCGCCTTGTTCACCGCGATGTTCGCGTCCCGGAGCGCGTACGTCGGGCCGCGGAAGCGCTCGGTCTCGGCCGCCTCACGGCCCAGCGTCTTCACCACCAGGGCACCGTCGAAGGACTCGTGCGCCACCTCGGACACGTCGGCGCGGAGCTGCTGCGCGCGGGTCGCGAGCGGCTGCAGGTACCGCTGGAAGATCACGTTCGCGACGAACACCAGCGGGAACACCAGGCAGCCCACCAGCGCCAGCCAGACGTCGGCCGCGAACATCGCGACGGTCGCGAACGCCAGCATCGCGATCACGCCGATCGCCATCGGCAGCGGCGCGATCACGAACCAGGTCGATTCCACGTCGGCGTTCGCGTTCGAGAGCAACATGCCGGTCGAGTGCTG
>DASSDE010000152.1:0-7045 GCA_035697365.1 Kribbella sp.
CAGGCGGGCGGACGCGCAGCGGAACATCGCGGCGATCCTGACCGCGGCCGCGGAGTGCTTGGGCCGAAACCCATCAGCGAGTACGTCGGAGATCGCGAAGGCGGCCGGCGTCGGCCGGGTCACGCTGTACGGGCACTTCCCATCGCGGGCCGAGCTGGTCGACGCGGTCTTCGTACAGGCGATCGCCACCGGGGAGGAATCGCTCGGCCAGGTCGACCTGACCGGCGATCCGCGCGCGGCGCTCGGCCGGCTGATCGAGTCCAGCTGGCAGCTCGTCGATCAGTACCGGTCGCTGCTGATCGCGGCGCAGGAGTCGCTGCCGGCCGGGCGCGTACGGGACCTGCACGCGGACCCGATGGCGCGCGTGGAGGGGCTGATCGAGCGCGGGCGCTCGGAGGGGTTGTTCCGGACCGACCTGCCGACGTCGTGGCTGGTCAGCGTGATGCACAACGTGATGCACGGCGCCGCGGGCGAGCTCCAGGCCGCGCGCATCACGTCCGACCAGGCAGCGCCGTACATCACCGCGACGCTGCTTGCGGCGTTCGCCCCGCCCGACTGAGCGCCGTCGGGCGAGGCCTGCACAGGCCTACTCGAGCCAGGTCGTTTCGAACGTCGCGTTGGCGTGGATGTGGACCGCCTCGTACCCGCCGGGCCCGGTACGGAACTTGTGCGGCGTCTCCGCCGGGACGACGAGGATCTGGCCGGCCTTGCCGACGATCTCCTCGGTGCCGACGGTGAAGGTCGCCGAACCGCGCCGGATGATGAACGTCTCGGCGTACGGATGCAGGTGCAACCGCGGCCCGACGCCCTCCTTCGTGGTCGACTCGAGAATCAGCGAGACCCCGGCGCCACCTGGCAGCTCGGTGTAGTTCTCGGTCCATTCCTCGCCGTCGTCGCGCCCGTCCGACCTGCTGATCACCGCGGCCCCGGACTTCGCAATCTCCGTCATGCCACCCTCCCTGCAGCTGGATTCCGCCCACCGTAACCGGACGCCGGTTTCTTTCCCACCGGTTAGTGTCAGCCGCATGCCGCTGTACTCATTCGAAGGTAAGCGTCCTCAGGTACACCCCGAGGCATGGATCGCGCCGACCGCGACGCTGGTCGGGGACGTAATTGTCGAGGCCGGGGTGTCGATCTGGTACGGCGCCGTGATCCGCGCCGACCTCGGCACGATCACGATCCGCGCCGGTGCGAACATCCAGGACAACACGGTCATCCACGTCGGCCACAACGGCTGCGAGATCGGCCCGAACGCGACCGTCGGGCACCAGTGCCTGATCCACGACTGCACGATCGGCGAACAGGCGCTGGTCGGCAACGGAGCGATCGTCCTCGACGGCGCAACCGTCGGCAACCGCGCCCTCGTGGCTGCCGGCGCCACCGTCACCCCCGGCGCCACCATCCCACCCGAATCCGTAGCCATGGGCAGCCCCGCCAAGAAGATCATCCCCCTCGACGGCACCGCCAAGCTCTTCGTAGACCACAACGCCGCCGTCTACCACGCCCTAGCCCAACGCCACGCCACCACAGTCGAACTCATCGAGAACCAAGCCTGACCTTCACCCCTCAAGTTGCCCCTTCGCCCACGGCGTGCAGGAGACGAAGGGACGAAGTGCGAGGTTAACCGGCTCCCCTGCCTGGTCTGCTGTGGCTGCGTGTGGTCCGGGGTGGGCAGGAGGACAGGAGGTGCCGATCGGTTCCTGGTTGGTGGGTAGTGCACCTGAGCGTGAAAGTGCAACGCGCGTACGGTGTCCCAGGGTGTACTACCTGTTCAGATGTACGCCGCCGGCCCGGTTGGTTGGCTGGTGAGGTGGGTGGCGTGCGGTGGCGCCCTCGACCAGGGTGTGTATTGGGTGCGTGATCGACGAATTCGCGAAGACGTACCTGCACGACAACCTGCGTTGGGTGCGCGCTGACCTGATCGACAAGGTCGAAGGCTTGTCCGAGTACGACGTACGCCGGCCACTCACGTACACGGGTACCAACCTTCTCGGCCTCATCAAGCACCTCACGCTGACCGAAGCCCGCTACCTCGGCGAGCTCTTCAACCGCCCGTATTGGCCCGCCCACCAAGCCCAAATCGAACAAGCCGCCCGACGCGCAGCACCTCCCGGGGACTGGCGATAGGCAATTGCCTATCGTCGGTGGCCGGGGAGGGGGCTCGGTTGGTTAGGTTTGCCAGGTGTAGCGGCGTTCGGGGCGGCCGGTGGTGCCGTAGCGGAGGGTTACTGCGGCTTGTCCTTGGGTGGTGAGGAATTCGAGGTACCGGCGGGCGCTGACGCGGGAGATGCCGATGAGTTCGGCGCATTCGGCGGCCGAGAGGTTGTCGGGGGTTTTGCGGAGGGCGGCGGTGACCAGGTCGGCCGTTTCCTGGGAGAGGCCTTTCGGGAGGCGGTTGGTGAGCGGGCGGGCCGGTGCGAGCACGCGGTCGACGTCGGCCTGGGTCGTGACCTGATCCGGTACGCTCGCGCACCGGCGGGCGTACTCCTGGAGCCGCACCCGCAGATCCTCGAAGCCGAACGGTTTCAGCAGGTAGTTGACCACCCCCTGCCGCACCGCACCCCGGACAGCCTCCGCCTCCCGCGCCGCGGTGATCACGAGGATGTCGACCGACGGCTGTACGGCACGGAGCCGAGCGATCAGGTCCAGCCCGAAGACGTCCGGAAGGTACAGGTCCAGCAGCACCAGGTCGGGCGCCAGCGAACCGAGTGCGGCAACGGCATGATCGCCGGAATTGGCCGTACCAACGACCTCGAAGCCCTCCACGCGGTCGACGAACCCGCGGTGGATCCGGGCCACCATGAAGTCGTCGTCGACGACCAGGACCGTGATCATCGGGCTCCTTCCGGCGTACGTTGGGTGGACATCCGGGCGACGAACGCGGCCCCGCCGTCGGTCAGGTTGGTGACCGCGACCTCGCCGCCGCGCCGCCGGCAGATCAGCCGCGTCATCGCCAGCCCGATCCCGCGCTCCCCCTCGGCCGCCGCCTTGGTGGTGAACCCGTGCGCGAACACCTCCTGCGCCAGCTCGGGCGCCACGCCCGGACCGGAGTCGCGGACGACGATCTCGACGCTCGCCGCGTCCTGCCGCAGCTCGACCTCGACCCACGCCGGCGACAACGGCGTACCGGATTGTGCGGCCGCGTCGACCGCGTTGTCGACGAGGTTACCGAGAACCGTGGCGATGTCGGCGGACAGCCCCGGATCCAGTCGGAGCAAGGTGGTCCGCTCCGACACCCGAAGCTCGACGCGGCGCTCGGCGGCGAGCGAGGACTTCGCCATCAGCAAGGCGGCGACCGTGGTGTCGTGGACGCGCCGGGTCACAGTCAGGTCCAGCGACTCGCGATAACGGTTGAGCGCACCAACGTACGTGACCACCTCGTCGTACTCCCCGATCTGGATCAGCCCCGAGATCGTGTGCAACTGGTTCGCGAACTCGTGTGTCTGCGCCCGGAGCAGCTCCGCCGACGACCGGAACGACCCGAGCTCCCGCTCCAGCTGCGCGAGCTCTGTCCGGTCCCGAAGTGTAGTGACGGATCCGAGCGACCGGCCGTCCTTGGTGACACCCATGCGGTTCATCACGAGCACCCGTCCACGCCGTACGACAACCGCGTCGAGCGCCTCGTCCGCGCCGGACAGCACCTCGAGCAGCCGGCCCTCGACTCCCAGCTCCCGCAGCGACTTCCCGACCGCGTCAGGCGGGAGGTCGAGCAACCGGCGGCCGACATCGTTAACCAGCGTGACGCGCAGATGGGGGTCCAGGGCAACGACTCCCTCGGCGAGCCCGTACAGCATCGCCTCCCGGTGCTCGGCCAGCCCGGCGATCTCGCGCGGTTCGAGCCCCAGCGTCTGCCGTTTGATCCGCCGCGCGAGCAGCCACGACCCGAGCAGCCCGAGCAGGCAGGCGATCCCGAGATAGATCGCCAGGTACGACGACGCGCCGCGCAACCGTTGCACCACCGAGGGCGCGCGCTCCCCGACCATCACGGTCCCGATGTGGTCGCCGAGCGTCCCGTCCGGGTTGCCCTTCGCGTCCCGGCCCTCACTGAGCACGGGAACCTGTGCGACCAGCTCGGTCCCACCGTCGCCGCGAAGCTCGCCGGACCACCCGCGACCCTGAGCGACCTCGGGAACGCCTAGCGTGAGCATGGTGCCGATCTGCGTCGGATTGGTTGCCGCGATCACCTTCCCGCGCGCGTTCGCCACGGTGATCGAGGTGACGCCGGACTGCGCGATGCTCGTCTGTAGCGCGGGCGCCAGCAGCTCTGCCGGCGCCGGATTCCGGATCCCGAACCGCAGCGTGGGGCTGGACGACAGCTGCTCGGCCAGCAAGGTGACGCGGCGGCCCTCGACGCGGTTGAACGTGGCGGCGGACTGGGCCAGCGAGACCGCGGCAACGGCGACGAGCACGATCACCACGATCGCCAGTTGCAGCACCAGCAGCTGCCCGGCCAGCGTCGGTCGTCGTCCCAGGATCGCCATCGTCACCTCCTCGTCGGTTCGCACCGCATGATCACCGGTCGGGCGCCCAAGTGCCACACTTCAGCCAGGTTCCACCTGTGACCACAATGAACTCAACCACCGCTGCGGCCACAACGCAGACGTCCGTACCCCTGGAGGTCCACGATCGTCGCCACCTGATCCCGACCGAAAGGACTCCGCCATGAGGTCCAGACTCCTCGCAACCGCCACGGTGCTGCTCGCTGTGACCGGCCTGACGGCCTGCGGTGCGACCGCGGAGAAGAAGGACACCGCCGACGGCGGCAGCGGCAAGCCGGCCACCGGGCTGCGGCTGATGGTGC
This sequence comes from Kribbella sp., assembly GCA_035697365.1. Taxonomy (GTDB): domain Bacteria; phylum Actinomycetota; class Actinomycetes; order Propionibacteriales; family Kribbellaceae; genus Kribbella. The sequence goes on from DASSDE010000152.1 coordinate 4,802, forward strand.
CGAACACCGCCGGCGGGGGGTACGACACCACCGCGCGCACCGCCGCGAAGGCGATGGAGGACGCGAAGATCGCGACCGGCGTCCAGGTGTTCAACCTGCCCGGCGCGGGCGGAACGGTCGGCCTGCAGCGGATCGTGAACGAGAAGGGCAACGGCAAGCTCGCGATGCAGATGGGCCTCGGCGTCGTCGGCGCGACGTACACGTCGAAGTCCAAGGCGACGCTCACCCAGACCACCCCGATCGCGAAGATGATCGAGGAGGCGGGCGCGATCGTGGTCCCGAAGAACTCGCCGTACAAGACGATCCAGGACCTGGTCACGGCCTGGAAGGCGAACCCGAAGGGGATGGCGGTCGGCGGCGGTTCCTCGCCGGGCGGGCCGGACCACCTACTGCCGATGCAGCTGGCGCAGACCGTCGGCATCGACCCGAAGGACGTCAACTTCGTCTCGTACGACGGCGGTGGCGAACTGCTGCCCGCGTTGCTCGGCAGCAAGATCGCCTTCGGCACCAGCGGGTTCGGCGAGTTCCTCGACCAGGTCGAGAGTGGGCAGGTCCGGGTGCTCGCGGTGAGCAGCGAGAAGCCGGTCGACGCGCTCAAGGACGTACCGACGCTGAAGAGCTCCGGCATCGATCTGGTGTTCACCAACTGGCGCGGCATCGTGGCGCCGCCCGGGATCAGTGACGCCGACAAGCAGGTCTGGATCGACGCGCTGACCAAGATGCACGACTCCGCGGAGTGGAAGGCCGAGATGCAGAAGCACGGCTGGACCGACGCGTTCGTCACCGGCTCCGAGTTCGGGACGTTCCTCACCGACCAGGACAAGGCCGTCGCCGACATCCTGACCAAGCTCGGATTGGCGGCATGACTTCCGCCGAGACGCGGCGGGACACAGCGCAGTACGGAGTGTGTGGGTTCCTGGCGGTGGTCGGCGTCCTGGTGATCGTCGACGCCGCCCGGCTCCGGCACATTGCCACCAGCAACGATCCGATCGGCCCGAAGCCGGTCCCGATCGTGCTCGGCGGACTGCTGCTGGTGGTCGCCGTGCTGTACGCCGTGGACGTGGCCCGGGGCGGTACCGGAGCGGCCGAGGAGGGCGAGGACGTCGACGTTTCGTCCCCGATCGACTGGCGCACCGTACTGCTGCTGATTGCGGCGTTCGTGGTCAACCTGCTGACCATCGAACCGCTCGGCTGGGTGATCAGCGGGACCCTGTTGTTCTGGGGTTCGGCGTTCGCGCTCGGCAGCCGGCACCACATCCGCAACGTGTTCATCGCGGTCGCGCTGTCGCTGATCACGTTCTACGCCTTCGCGATCGGCCTCGGCGTCAACCTGCCGGCCGGCGTACTGCAAGGGATTCTCTGATGGACAACCTGATGAACCTGCTGAACGGGTTCGGCGACGTCCTCGCTCCGGTGAACCTGCTACTCGCGCTGCTCGGCGTCACGGTCGGTACGGCGGTCGGCGTACTGCCCGGAATCGGTCCCGCGATGACGGTGGCACTGCTGCTGCCGATCACGTACGGGCTGGAGCCGGTGCAGGCGTTCATCATGTTCGCCGGCATCTTCTACGGCGGCATGTACGGCGGCTCGACGACGTCGATCCTGCTGAACACTCCCGGTGAGTCGTCCTCGGTGGTGACGGCGATCGAGGGCAACAAGATGGCCCGCGCCGGACGGGCCGCGCAGGCGCTGGCGACGGCCGCGATCGGGTCGTTCATTGCGGGCACGATCGGGACGCTGCTGCTCGTACTGGTTGCGCCGCAGGTGGTGAAGTTCGCGATCAGTCTCGGGGCGCCGGACTACCTGGCGATCATGCTGCTCGCGTTCGCCGGCGCGACGTCGGTGCTCGGCTCGTCGCGGATCCGCGGGTTCGCGGCGCTGCTGCTCGGGCTGGTGATCGGCCTGGTCGGGATCGACAAGGTGACCGGCCAGCAGCGACTCACGCTCGGCATCCCACAACTTGCCGACGGCATCGATGTCGTGGTGGTTGCCGTCGGCATCTTCGCGGTCGGCGAGGCGCTCTGGGTCGCGGCGCATCTGCGACGGAACCCGGGCACCGTGATCCCGGTCGGTCGGCCCTGGATGGGCAAGTCGGACTGGCGCCGTTCGTGGAAGCCGTGGTTGCGCGGGACCGCGTTCGGGTTCCCGATCGGGGCGCTGCCGGCCGGCGGCGCGGAGATCCCGACGTTCCTCTCGTACGCGACCGAGAAGAAGCTGTCCAAGCATCCGGAAGAGTTCGGGCAC
>DASSDE010000153.1:0-7829 GCA_035697365.1 Kribbella sp.
TTGAAGTACACCCGATCACGCTCGTCGTTCTGGCATTGCTGGAACACGGAGTCGCCGGCCGCGGTCCTCCAGTCCCTGGTGTAGTTCGGGTCGAGGCCGTCGTGCGAGTCGCTGCCGTCCACGTCCCGCAGAGCCGGCAGGTACTTCTCCAGGACGTTGCCCGGCTTGCGGTCGGCATACAGCTCGACCAGCTCGAGCATGTCACCGGTCCCCGAGCAGAACCCGATGATGCCCGCGGTGTAGCCGCGACCGTCGTCGATGTCCTCGATGTACTTGTACTGCGCCTTCCAGTCCAGCGACGAGTTCTCGGCGCTGCAGACGATCTGCATCGCGATCTCCTTTTTCGCGGGATCGTCGAGGCCGGTCGCCTGCACCGCGGCATCGGCCGGCGATGCGAAGCGGGAGGCCGTGAACCCGGCCGCCGGGACGGCAGCCAGGGACAGACCGAGCAGCAGCGCGGTCCGGCGGGTGGGGCGGTTCTCCATGAGGTCCTCCGAGGGGCGTCCGAGGAAATAAACTGTTAGGAAGCTTTCCTATCAGACCTCGGGCAGTGAGGAAACACCCCGGAACTCAAAGATTTCGTCTCAGTGGAAGACGGTCAGGGCGCCCGGCGCGATGCCGATGTCGACCGGCAGCAGCCCGAGCGGCTCACCGTCTGCGTACGCCGTGATGCCCGGCGAGTCGATCCGCACCGACCTGCCGCGCAGCATCCGGACCGCCGGGTGGCCGACGTGGGTGCCCTTGGACAACTTCGGGAACATCTGCAGCAGCGTCAGCCGGGAGACCGGCTCGATGATCGTCACGTCCAACAGCCCGTCGTCGAGCTCTGCCTCGGCGCAGATCTGCAGTCCCCCGCCGTACGTCGGCCCGGTACCGACCGCGACCAGCATCGCCGGCGTCTCGATCGGGTCGCCGTCGACGGTCACGACGTACTCGAGCGGCTTGAACGTACGGAGCTCGGCGAACGTCGCGACCGTGTAGCGCGCGTTGCCCTTCGGCCAGGTCATCGCGTTGGCGCGCTTGTTCACCAGGGAGTCGAAGCCGCCCGCGACGACCGTGGTGATGAACTCGTCCTTGGCCACCGCGAGGTCGATCGCGCGGGTCCGGCCGGCGATCACCAGGTCGGCCGCGGCGGCCGGGTCGTTCAGCGGGACGCCGAGGCCGCGGGCGAAGTCGTTCCCGGTGCCGGCCGGGATGATGCCGAACGGCATCCCGGAGTTGGCCAGCACCTGCGCGCCGAGGTGGACCGTACCGTCACCGCCGATCAGCGCGACCGCGTCCGCCCCGGACGCGACCACCTCGGCGGAGATCCGCCCGACGTCCTCGGCGCAGGTGGTGGTGTGCACGTCGACACCCAGCCCCGCGCCGGCGAGCCGCTCCCGCACCGTCGGCGCGATCCGCGCACCACGCCCCCGACCGCTGGTGGGATTGACCACCAGCGCGACCCGCCTGGTCATGACACAGTCATCAGTCGGCCAGCAACTCGTCGTTGCGAACCTTGCGGCGTTTGTCGTTGATCCGCGCGATGACCTCCGCGGCGAAGAACAGCAGGCACATCGGGATCGCCAGCAGGCACATCGTGAACGGGTCGCCGGACGGCGTCGCGACCGCGGCGAACACGAAGATGACCAGGATGATGTACGGGCGGAACTTGCTGAGCGCGGACGCCGGCACCACGCCGACCATGTTCAGCAGCACGACGACCAGCGGGATCAGGAACGCGACGCCGAAGACCAGCATCGTCCGGATCACGAAGTCGAGGTACGTCGGCAGCTCGATCAGGTTCTGGATGTCGAGCGGGGTGAAGCTGATCAGGATCGCGATGCCCTTCGGCAGCGTCCAGTACGCAACGGCCATGCCGGCGGCGAACAACGGCGCGGCGATGGCCGAGAAGATGTAGGCCCACTTCCGCTCGTTGCGGTGCAGACCGGGCGCGATGAACGCCCAGAGCTGATAGAGCCAGACCGGGCTGGCCAGCACCAGGCCGAACAGCGCCGAGATCTTGATCCGGAACGTCAGGGCGTCACCGACACCCGGGAACGTCAGGACCGGCTCCTTGCCCTGCTCCCGGGCCAGGTCGCCGACACTGGTGTGGAACGGGTGGGTCAGGAACTTGAACGCATCGTTGTAGATGATCCAGCCGAGCACCGTGCACACCACGATCGCGAGCACGCCGATGAGCAGCCGGTTCCGGAGCTCGACGATGTGCTCGCGCAGGGTCATCCGACCCTCTGGGTCCTTCGGGTGGCGGTCTTGTTTGTCCTTACGCCGCCCGAACTTCACCATTGACACAGGTGGGGCGTTCTGTTCAGTTCGCCGTGTGGGTCGGCGGCAGGCCGTCGCCCGGCGCCTGGCCGTTGGCCTGGTTCGGCTGTGCCTGTGCCTGGGCCTGAGCCTGCTGCTGGACCGGCTCCTGCGCCGGCGGCTGGGAGGCCTCTTCGGTCAGCTCGCCGTTCTTCTTCTTCGGGCCGACCTCCTCTTCCCAGATCTTCTTCGACTTGCCGAGTTGCTTGACCAGCGCCGGCAGCTTGGCCGAACCGAACAGCAGCACGACGATCGCGAGGATGACGAGCCACTCTGCGCCTTGGGGCATCTGGAGGAGCGGTGCCATGTCGATCTCCCTTTCCAACATCAACTCGAAGCTCGAGCCTGAGTTCGTGGCCGAATACTACGCCGGAGCGGGCGTGTCCTCACGGGTCTGTCCAGACCCGGCCTCGGACTGCACGGCGTCCAGCTTGGACTGGGCGGCGACCAACTCACGTGTCAGTGCCTTGCCTTGGCGCCAGAGCTTCATCGCGAGCAGGGCAAGGACGATCGTCCACACCACCACCACACCGACGAAGAGCAGGAACCAGAACATACCCAGGAGCCTAGCCGGTCCGGCCCTCCGGCCCACGACCCACGGTGCGTCTCGGCGGGCAACGGTGCCGGAACGTGATGGTAAAAACTGGTGTCCCACAGGGTGGTACGCAGGGTACCGGTGGCCGGTCGTGGCCGGTTCCGGACAGATTGCGACAGGAGCACGGATGATGCGGATCGACGCAGCGCAGCGGCGGGCCCGGCTCGGGCGGCGGCACCGGCTCGGTGCGGGCTGCCAGGCCGCGGGACCGGTCGAGGCGGCGGCGTCGATGGTGGCCCTGCACGCGACCGATCCGGCCACCGTGCACCTGAGTGTGGCCGCGCGGGTGCCAGGCAGTGAGATCACCACTACAGAGCGTGCGTTGTACGACGATCGGACGCTGATCCGGATGCTGGGCATGCGCCGTACGGTGTTCGTCGTACCGACGCCGTTCGCACCGGTCGTTCAGGCCGCATGCACCGACGACATCGCGGTGAAGCAGCGGAAGCTACTGGTCAAGCACCTGGTCGAGGCCGGCGTCAGGGAGGACGCGGAGGCGTGCGGGCAGTGGCTGGCAGCGGTCGAGGAGTCGACGGCGACCGCACTGGCGCTGCGAGGGTCGGCTACCGCGCAGGAGCTGTCCGCCGACGAGCCCCGGCTGCGGACGCGGCTGAACATGGCTACTGGGAAGGCGTACGCCGCTCAGCCGTACGTAACGAGCCGCGTGCTGTTTCAGCTGTCTGCAGAGGGGCGGATCGTCCGGGGACGCCCGCTGGGCACCTGGCTGAGCGGCCAGCACCAGTGGTCACCTTCGGCCGACTGGCTGCCCGGTGGGCTCGGTGACAAGCCCACGGCAGAGGAGGCGCGGGTGACACTCGCACGGGCCTGGTTGTCCTCGTTCGGCCCTGGCACGACGGCTGACCTGCAGTGGTACGCCGGGTGGACCCTGGGCCAGACGCGTAAGGCTCTGGCGGCTGTCGAGGCGGTCGAGGTGGACCTGGAAGGCCAGCTCGGCTACGTGCTCCCTGGTGACGAAGCTCCGGAGGTCCCGGCCGACCCGTGGGTCGCGTTCCTTCCCGGGCTCGATCCGACGCCGATGGGCTGGAAGGAGCGCGACTGGTTCCTCGGCCCGCACAAGTCCAAGCTCTTCGACACCACCGGCAACATCGGCCCGACCATCTGGTCCGACGGCCGGATCGTCGGCGGCTGGGGCCAGCCCGAGTCCGGCGAGGTCCGCTACCGACTCCTGGAAGACGTCGGCGCCGAAACCACCAACCGCATCGAAGCCGAAGCCGCCCGCTGGACCACCTGGCTCTCCGGCGTCCGAGTCACCCCCCGCTTCCGCTCCCCGCTGGAAAAGCAGCTGAGCCAGGGCTAGACGTCGTACGCGGAGAGGGCTTCGCGAGCGGTGGCAGCGATCTGGGTGGTGAGGTCGGGTGGGTCGAGGACGGTGGCGGCGCCGCCGAGGCGGAGGACCAGGCGTTGGAGCCAGTTGGTGTCGGCGACGCGGAGTTTGACGATCAGGGAGTTCTCCGGGCCCTCTTCGACGGACTCGTTCGGGTAGTACTCCGCGACCCAGCGCGCGGGTGGCGCGAGCCTGACGGTGGCCAGCAGATCCCGCTCGGACGGCTGGAACATGCCGTTCGAGAGGTCGCGCGGGGTCGCCTCGGGCGGCGGCTCGCTCGGCAGGTCGAGGAGCTTCACATCCGCGATCCGGTCGAGCCGGAACAGCCGGACGTCCTCGGCCAGCCGGCACCACGCCTCGAGGTACGTACGGCCCTCGGAGACCACGAGCCGCATCGGATCCACGTCGCGCTCGGTGGTCTCGTCGCGGGACGGGACGTCGTAGGTCAGGTGCAGCCGCTGCTTGGTCGCGAGGCCGCGGTTCACGATCTCGGCGATCTCGGGGGCGGCCGGCTCCACGTGGACGTGCGCCGCGGCGCCTTCGCTTGCCGCCGCGGCCTCGCCGGCCGCGCGCTCGAGCTTCGCGATCGCACGGTCGACCGCGTCCCGGTCCGTACCGGCGGTCACCTCGCGCAGCGTCCGGAGCGCGGTCAGCAGCGCGAGCGCCTCGTCCGCGGCCAGCCGCAGCGGGCGCGCGAGGTAGTCGGCGTTGTTGATGTGGATGACACCGTCGCCCTCGGCCGCCTCGATATCGATCTCGATCAGGTCGCCCATCTGCGCGCCGGGCAGCCCGCAGAACCACAGCACCTTCAGGTCCGCGATGATCTGCTTCGGCCGGACGCCGAACTCCTTGGCGACGTCGTCGACCCGGGCGCCGTCGTTCTCCCGCAGGTACGGCACCAGCGCCAGCAACCGCTGCACCTGATCACGTGCGTTACTCATGCCCCGGCCACCGTTCGCAGTCGCCAGAGGACGCCGTCCAGGACGTCTCCAGGCCCTTCGACGACGGCGTCCGTGCCGTACGACGCGATCTCCTCGGCGAGGACGGACGAGTCGGCGTACGGGACCTGCAGCAGGTCCCAGCCGTCCTCGTACGGCTCGATGGCGTTCGCGCGGCGGCGCAGGCTGACACACGAACCGGTCCGCGCCCGGACCTTCGCCTCGGACGTCGGCCGCGGCGGGGCCAGCTCGGTCACCAGCGAGCGCAGGTCGGTGCCCTCCGGCACGGTGAACGCACCGGGCTCCCCAACGGTCTTGACGGCTCCGCCGATCCGCGACAGCCGGAACATCCGGGTGGCCTGACGGTCCCGGTCACGGCCGACGACGTACCAGCGGCCGTGCCAGGAGACGATCCCCCAGGGCTCCAGCGTCCGCGTGGTCGGCTCGGAAGCCCCACTGCGCAGGTGCTGGAACCTGACCACCTGCCGCGCCACCACAGCCGCCCACAGCGGGTCGAACGCCGGCTCCGACGCGCCGACGTGCGGCTCGATCGCGCTCAGCGCCGACTGGTCGGTCTGGATCCCGGCTGCCTTCAGCTTCAGCACCGCGGACGTCGTCGCCTCGGACAGGCCGGCGTGCTGCCACACGCGCGCGGCGACGCCCAGTACGGCCGCCTCGTCGGGCTCCAACTGGACCTCGGGGAGCTCGAAAACGTCGCGGCGGATCCGGTACCCGACGTCGTCGGAGAAGAACTTGTCGATGGTGCCCATCTCGATCGGGATGCCGAGCTCGCGCAGCTCGTCCTTGTCCCGCTCGAACATCTTCTCGAACGCGTCGTCGGTCTGTCCGGCGTAGCCCTCGACGACCTCGCGGATCCGCTCCTTGGTCACGTAGGTGCGCGCGACCAGCAGGCAGATGACCACGTTGAGCAGCCGCTCACTCTTCCGCGCCGACACCCGACCACCTTACGGCCTCCCGGCGTCCAAAACCCGCCTTTCCGCATCGAAACTTCGAACACCGGTTCGACACGCTAAGGTCGCTCCGTGATTCGCTGGCGGGACGGTGTGGTGGCTCAGGTCGGGCGGAGCTGGGCCGGGGCGGTGGAGCTGACCGTGACGGTCGGCGCACAGTCTGTGCGTGCTCTCGCCTACCCGGACCTGGTTGGTACGCCGGTGGCCGGCGACCGCGTCCTGCTGAACGTGGGCGCGCTGGATCGCGGTCTCGGAACAGGTGGGTACGCCCTGGTTGTTGCCGTACCGGACCGGCTGCCTGAGGACCCACCGGAGCGTGGACATCTGGTGAAGGCGCGCTACACGCCGCTGCAGGCCATGGTGCTGGGTGCTGACGAGCAGGACTCCCCCGACCATGACGTACTGCGAGATGCTGACGACCTGTTCGGTACGCCGGTTGTTGTCGCAGACCTGCACTCCGCACTGCCTGCTGTGCTGGCCGGGGTGTATGAGGCCAGGCCGACTACACGGGTCGTCTACGTGATGACGGACGGCGGGGCGCTCCCGCTGGCGTTCTCGCGGAGTGTCGCGAGTCTGCGGGACGCCGGGTGGCTCAGTGGCACCGTCACGGTCGGACAGGCGTACGGGGGCGACCGTGAGGCTGTCACGGTGCACACAGGGCTGCTGACCGCCGTACAGGTCCTGTCTGCGGAGTTGGTCGTCATCACGCAAGGCCCGGGCAACCTGGGGACGGGGACGCGCTGGGGCTTCTCCGGGGTGCAGTCCGGTGAGGCAGTCAACGCCATCGGGACGCTGGGAGGCCGCGCTGTCGCCTCACTGCGGATCTCCGAGGCTGATCCCCGGCCACGTCACCGTGGCATCTCCCACCATAGCCTGACCGCGTACGGCCGCGTCGCGCTCCAACCAGCTGATGTTGTCGTACCGGACCTGGCCGGTGACTTCGGTGACGCCGTACGGGATGCAGCCGAGCCACTGAAGGCACGGCACCACGTGGTTCGCGTAGGTGTCGACGGGCTGTACGAGGCGATGCAGGCGGGTCCGGTGAAGTTGTCGACCATGGGCCGCAGCCTGGACGAGGACCGCGCCTACTTCGAAGCCGCAGCCGCCGCCGGCCGCCACGCAGCCGGATTGGTGGACGTACCCGCACGCGGCTGAGCGGTGGATCCAGGTCTACCTGGGGTGGGGTCGCAGCACTCCTGATCCGGACCGCCGCCACGGCGACAGTTGGTGGTATGAACAGGACCAAGCACCGCGACCTCACGATTCACGACGTTGCGCGGCCGCAGCCGCCGCTGGCTGTCAGGGGCGCGACCACGCTCTGGCTCGCCGCTGTCGGTGCCGGTGTGGCCGAGTCGGTCCTCGGGGTCGTCAGCGCCATCGCCGACGGCTCCCCGGTCGTGGGCCTGCTCGTCCAGATCGCGTTCCGCGTGATCGTGTATGGCGGCCTGTTCGTCGTCATCGACCGCTACTTCCGGCACGGTGTCGGCTGGTCCCGCTGGCTGCTCACCGTTCTGCTCGGCACCGTCGGCATCGCCACACTGGTGGTCGGGCCGATCAGCTGGTTCCTGCGCGACGGCGACTTCGGCGCCCTGGACTGGTCCGGCTCCTTCATCGCCTTCGGCGCGATCCGGCTGGTGCACATCACCGCGGTCGTCACCGCGATCCTGCTGTCCTTC
>DASSDE010000154.1:0-12765 GCA_035697365.1 Kribbella sp.
TCGAGATCACGATCGGGAAGAAGCTCATCAGCAGTACCATCACGACCTTCGGCCACTGCCCGAAACCCATCCAGATCACCAGCAGCGGCGCGATCGCCACCTTCGGGATCGAGTTCACCATCAGCAGCAGCGGGTACACCAACCGCTCCAGGACCACGGAGCGGACGATCACCAGCGCGATCGGTACGCCGATCACGATCGCCAGCAGGAAGCCCTCGACGGTCTCGAGCAGTGACGTCCCGGTGTGCGCGAGCAGCGGGCCGGGTTCGTCGAAGAACTTGACCACCACGTCCCACGGGCTCGGCAGCAGGAACGGCTCGATCGCGAACACGATCGTCGCGCCCCACCACAACCCGATCGCCACGAGCAGGCCGACGACCGGCAGCAGGACGGCCGCGACCGGCGACGTGGTCAGCCAGGACCGTTTGCCCGTCACGGCCGCACGTCCTGTACCGACCGCGCTTGCCGCCCGGTGCCGCCTCTTTCGCTGCCATCCTTTTCGGAAAGCAGTGCGTGCAGCCGCCCGCTGATCTCCGCGACCTCGGTGAGGTGTGCGTTCTGGCCGAGGCTGCGCGGCCGCGGGATGCCGATGTCGACGACCTCCCGCATCCGGCCCGGCCGCGGCGTCAGTACGACCACGCGATCCGCGAGCACGACGGCCTCCTCGATCGAGTGCGTGACGAACACGATCGTCGTGGACAGTTCCATCTTGATCCGCTGCAGCTCCTCGGACAGCTCGGTCCGGGTGAGCGCGTCGAGCGCGGAGAACGGCTCGTCCATCAACATCACCTGCGGGTCGCGGATCAGCGACCGGCACAGCGACACCCGCTGCTGCATACCGCCGGACAGCTCGTGCGGCAGCCGGCGCTCGAATCCCTGCAGCCCGACCAGCTCGAGCAGCTCGTGGGCCCGGTCCCGGTACGCCGCCTTGGCCCGGCTACCGCGGTCGACCTCGACCGGCAGCATCACGTTCGACAGCACGGTGCGCCACGGCAGCAGCGCCGGCCGCTGGAACATGAACGCGACGTCCCGGCGTGGTCCGGTGACGGGTTCCCCCGCCACCTGGACCGTGCCGGACGTCGGCGGCAGCAGTCCCGCGATCAGCCGGAGCAGCGTGGACTTGCCACAGCCGGACCGGCCGATCAGCGTGACGAACTCACCGCCGCGAACGTGCAGGTCGATCTTCTCGAGGGCAGTCACCCGGCCCTCGCGTCCGTCGAAGACCTGCCCCACACCGTCCAGGCGAATCATCCGGTTCTCGTACTCCTGACTTCAGCTCTTCGGGGCCAGGTCCAGCGTCGAGATGTCCTCCGGCTTGATCGAGCCCTGCGGGATCGCCTTCGACTGCTCGAGCAACGAGATGACCTTCTTCACCCGGTCCGCAGTGAGCTCGCCGAGCGGGCCGTTGAAGTTCTTCGGCTTGATGTAGGTCTGCATGATCTTGAGCTCTGCGGTGGCGACGTCCACGTCCAGCTCAGGCACGTACTTCTTCATGATCGTGGCTGCCCCGGCCGGGTCGTCGTAGGTGTCCTGCAGACCCTTGAGCAGCGCGTTCATGAACTTCTTGACCTGGTCCGGGTGGTCCTTGGCCAGATCGGACCGGGTGATGATCGCGTTCCCGTACAGGTCCGGCACATGATCGCCGTACGGCAGCGTGATCACCTTGCGGTGCTTGCTGTCGGCCTTCGCGACCAGCGGCTCGCCGACCACGAACTGCCCGATGCCGGGCACCTTGCCCGAGGCCAGCAGCTTCGGCAGGCCGGGCGGCGGCGACGGCAGGAACGTGACCGACTTCGGGTCGATACCGACCGCCGCGGCGTAGACCGGGAACATCACCGTGTTGGTGGAGCCCGGCTGGTCGCCGATGGTCTTGCCGGCCAGGTCCTGCGGCTTGTTGATGCCGAGGCCCTCCAGCGACATGATCGCGGCCATCGACCGCTGGTGGATCGCGCCGACCGTGGTGACCGGCAGCTTCTGGTTGGCGAGAGTGATCGCGAACCCGGTGAAATCGCCGATGCCGTAGTCGGCCTGACCGCCCGCCACCAGCTTCATGACGTCCACGGTCCCGCTGCCGGGCGTGATCTTGACGTCGAAACCGGCGTCCTTGAAGTACCCCTTCTCGAGCGCGACGTACGCGTACGCCTCGCGACCGAAGGCACCGAACGACGTCAGGTAGTTGACCTTCTGCAGACCGTCTCCGCCGGCCGCCTTGTCGTCACCACCGTTGCACGCACTCACCATGGCGAGCCCCAGGACCGCCATCAGGGCGATGACGGAACGCCTCAACCTCATATCGACCTCTCTCGTCCCGATATTTGATCAAACATCAAATCCGGAAAGGTGGTCAATCCGGCTGCGGGGACTTCACGGGGACTTAACGTCCGCCGTACCGGGTCCTCGCAGTCCTGCCTGCCACCCGTCCTGGAGCTGTTCCCCATACCTGTCCGTAGACACGACCTCACGGACGGACACCCGCCCCGACCACAGACCGTACCTGTCTGGGCAGCAGATCGCGACGCCCGCAGGGTCCGAACCTGCCGGCATTGCGTCAAATTTACGTAAACCCTCAACCATCTCGTGATGCTGCCCACGTCGCGCGGCCGGTTTCCCGCGATCACTCCGGGGAGGGAGGTGCCGCTCCCCCGGCTTTGACAGGATGGACGCGTGCGAACGGCGGCGCGACGGGTGTGGCAGGCAATCAGTTGCCTCCTGCGTACGTCGACGTACCTGCGCTGGGTGTACCTGCTGCTCGGCGCCGCGCTGGTGCTCGCGTTCATCCTCGTGGACAGTGCGCTCGGCGCGGTCCTGAACAGCCTCGACCTGCCGAAGGTTGCCACCGGCATCCTCTGGGTGCTGATCGCCCTGATCCCGCCGGTGGTGCTCGGGCTGCTGCCCGCGGTCCGTGAGGTCGAGGGCATCGCGGTCGAGTCGTTGCTCGCGGTGCGCTTCGAGGAGCGGCCGCTCGGCCCGGCACGAACGTGGCCGCAACGACGCCGTACGGCACTGTGGTTCTGCCTGCACCTGATTGCGGGCGGCGTGATCGGCATCCTGAGCACGATCGTGTTCGGCCTCGGCGCGATCTGGCTGGCGGCACCGTTCCGCTCCGCCGGAACCCGCGACATCGTGCCCGGCTGGTCGTACGACATTCATGGCAACTGGACCGACCTGTGGATGCCGGCGGCAGCGATCGGTGGACTCGTCGGCCTCTTCCTGCTCTCCGCGGCCGTCGGCGCGCTACTGGCCTACCTGGCGCCGCAGGTCCTCGGCCCGACCGCGGCCGAGCGCATCGAGCTGCTCGAGAAGCAGACCGCAACGCTTGCCGAGCGCAACCGTCTGGCGCGCGAGCTGCACGACAGCGTCGGGCACGCGCTCAGTCTGGTCACCATCCAGGCCGCCGCCGCCCGGCGCGTCCTGGCCACCGATCCGGAGTTCGCCGAAACCGCGTTGGCCGCGATGGAGACCTCGGCACGCGCCGCGCTGGCCGATCTCGACCACGTACTGGGCCTGCTCCGCGACGACCGCCGCCCGGGCGACCGGACGACGCCACAGGCCACCCTCGGCGGCCTGGACCGACTCGTCGACGCCACTCGCGCCGGCGGCATCACGATCGAGGTCGAACGCACGGGCGAGCTGGACCAGCTGCCCGCGGCAGTCTCCCGCGAGGCGTACCGGATCGTCCAGGAGGGTCTGACCAACGCGATTCGGCACGCCGGGCGCCCGGCCGGCGAACTCGTCGTCCGGCTCTCGATCTGCCTCGACGCGTCCGGGCTGCAGCTGACGGTGCGCAATCCGGTCAGTGGCCGGTCCGACCACTCGGGCGGCGGCCGCGGTGTGGCCGGGATCCGTGAAAGGGTCGCCGTACTGCGCGGAACCGTCGAGGCCGGCCCGATCGGCCTTCCGGACGGTCCGGGCTGGCAACTGGCCGTACGACTGCCGGTCAGCGTGACGAAGGGGACGACATGAACCTGTCCGTGGTCGTGGTCGACGACGAGCCGCTGATCCGCAGCGGGCTGCGCGCGATCATCAACGCCGAGGAGGACCTCACGGTCGTCGGCGAGGCCGGTGACGGCGCGGAGGTGCTGCCGCTGGTCCGCCGTACCGGGGCGGACGTGGTGCTGATGGACGTCCGGATGCCCGCGGTGGACGGCATCCAGGCGACCCGGCTGCTGCTCGACAGCCTCGACCCGGCGCCGCGGGTCCTGGTCGTCACGACCTTCGAGAACGACGACTACGTGTACGACGCGCTGCGCGCCGGCGCGTCCGGGTTCCTGCTCAAGCGGACGCCGCCGGACGACATCATCGCGGCGATCCGGACCGTCGCGCACAGCGAGTCGCTGCTGTTCCCCGAGGCGATCCGCGCGCTCGCGCTGGCGCATCTGGGTACGCCGGCGCCGAGCGGCCTCACCGAGTACCAGCTGACCGAACGCGAGCAGGAGGTGCTGCGGCTGATGGCCCGCGGGCTGTCGAACGCCGAGATCGCGGCAGAGCTGATCCTCGGGCTGCAGACGGTCAAGACCCACGTCGCCAACGTGCTCGCGAAGCTGAACGCCCGCGACCGCACCCAGGCCGTGATCCGCGCGTACGAATCAGGCTTCGTGCCACTGCACTAGGTGTTGGCTGGGTCGTCCGCCTCGGCCAGGACGCACGCGTTGTGCAGTGGATCGACCGCGTTGGCCTTCATCGCCAGGCGCTGCAGGAGCATCCGGAAGCTGGATCGCTCGGACTCGTCCAGGATGCCCAGCACCTCGTCCTCGGTCCGGCGCAGCCGCCGCTCCAGGTCGCACAACGCCTCGACGCCGGCGTCGGTCGGCGCGATCAGCCGCGCGCGGCGGTCGGCCGGGTCCGGCCTGCGCTGCACGACGCCGGCCTTCTCCAGGTCGTCCAGGAGATACGTCATGACGGTCCGGTCGACGCCGAGCTGCGCGGCCAGATCGAGCTGCCGCTTGGGCCCTTCCGAGTTGGTCGTCGCGAGCACCTGATAGCCGCGAGGCCCGCCGGGCAGGCCCTCCAGGGCCGCCGCCGACGCCTTCGCGTACTGCCGGAAGACGACGCCCAGCGCCCAGCCGAGATCGGCCTCGACAGGCGCACCACTGGCGACCTGAGGCTCCATCCCGTGGGCGCCCCGGGCCGCGACCTCGGGAGAAGTACTGGACATGCCCCCATCCTACGTGGCGTACGCCACCCGGAATACGATCTGACTTGAATATGTTCTGTTTGACAGACTATCTTCAGTACAGCTCAAATGAGCTCGCCCCCTCAACCGATGGAGACCCAAGACATGAGCACCCTGCTACGCGTCGACGCCAGCATCCGGCTGGACGGTTCGGTGTCCCGCGCCCTGGCGGACAGCGCGGAGGCCGCCTGGAAGGCGGAGCACCCGGACGGTGTCGTGGTACGGCGTGACCTCGGGCAGCACCCGCTGCCCGCGACGGTGTGGCCGACGCTGGCCGCGGCCCAGGTGGGCCAGGAGCCGGTGGCCGGCTCCGACCGGATGCCGCTCGACGAGGCCAAGGCGATCGCCGCGGACGTGGCCGCCGAGCTTCGCGGCGCCGACGCCGTGCTGCTCGCCGTCCCGCTGTACAACTACGGCATCGCGCAGAACGTGAAGACCTGGATCGACCTGCTGATGATCGACAAGGAACTGGTCCACGGCCCGAGCCCGCTGGCCGGGCGGCCGGCGATCTTCGCCCTGGCCCGCGGCGGCGGCTACGCCCCGGGGACCCCGAAGCACGGCTGGGACCACGCCACGCCGTACCTGGAGCGGATCTTCGGCGAGGTGTTCGGCATGAACATCCGGACCGCTGCCGCCGAGCTCACCCTGGCCCCGGTCACCCCGGGCATGGAGGAGCTCATCGACGCCTCCAAGGTCTCGCAGTCCGAGGCCCACGTGGACGCCGAGAAGCACGGCACCGTCGTGGCCCGCGAGGTCATCGGCGCCGCGGCCTGAGCCTCACCGGCGTCTCCACACCGAGAGCGTGACCGACAAGGTGACGATGGCCGGTTCCGGTAGCACCGCGATCTGTTGCAGCAGCTCACGGTAGTTCAGGTGCCGGGCGCTCGGTGTCATCAGTACCAACTGCTCGACAGCCGTCCGGTCGAGGAACATGGTCTCCTCGACCGGCTCGCTGCCGACCCGTTCGAACTCCCCCGCCAGCGAGTCCCGCAGGCGGCGCTCCTTGTCCTCGTCGACGCGGACCATGCCGAGTACGTCGACCAGCTCGGCGAGGTGCTGCTGGTTCGGCGTCACCACCAGCAGGCGGCCGTCCGGCGCGAGCACCCGCGCCATCTCGGCGGCGTTGCGCGGGGCGAACACGTTCAGCAGCACCTGCGCTGCCCCGTCGACGAGCGGCAGCTCCCGCCACGCGTCGCAGACCACGGACGCGATCCGTGGATCGACCTTGGCGGCCCGGCGCGCGGCGTACTTCGACACGTCGAGCGCGATGCCGCGGCGGCGTTGCGACGTACCGAGAACACCGGACAGGTAGTACGCGGTGCCGGCGCCGACCTCGACCACGACGTCGTCCTCACCGAGCCCGGCCGCCTGGATGAGCGCGTCGCGGATCGGGGCGTAGTGCCCGGTGCCCAGGAAGACCGTGCGGGCGCCGACCATCGCGGCCGAGTCGCCCTCGATACCGTTCGAGGCCGAGGGCAACAGGTTCAGGTAGCCCTGCTTGGCCAGGTCGTACGCGTGCCCGCGCGAACACCGCGCCGTACGGTCGTCCAAGGCGAGCCCGTCCGCACAGACCGGACAGCGCAGCACGGCAACCAGATCGGACTCCACCGGACCTAGGTTATGTCGCGGCTCGTGATGCGGGCCCAGGCGGCGGAGTAGAAGACGGCGACGTAGCCGGCCTGGAGGAGCAGGTTGCGGACGATCTCGTGGTAGTACGGCGGGTCGCGCAGCAGGTCCGCGAACGACTGCCAGCGGAAGATCAGCAGCCACGGGTGGATCGCGTGCAACTGCGGGATCGCGGTCAGGATCCCGAGCACCACGAAGGTGCCGAACGTCGCCGCCATCGCGGCCAGCGGCGTCGACGTCAGCGACGAGACGAACAGGCCGATCGCCGCCAGCCCGAGCAGCGACAACGAGATCAGGATCGCGATCCCGAAGGCCCGGAGCAGGCCCTCGCCGAGCGAGACCGTCGAGCCGGACAGCAGCAGGACGTCGCCGACCGGGAACAGGACGAAGCCGACGATCAGGCCGGACAGCCAGATCGTCATGGTCGCGGCGAAACAGAAGACCGACAGCGCCACCATCTTCGCGGCGAGCAGCCGGGACCGGCCGGCCGGTGCGGTGAGCAGGTTGCGGAGCGTACCGAGGCTGGATTCGCCGGCCAGCGACTCACCGGACACGACGGTCACCGCGGTCGGCAGGAAGAACGGCATCGACAGGCCGAGGGCGCCGACGATCAGGAACAGGCCGTTCCCGGCGATCTGCCCGAGGAACCCGTCGCCGGTGCCGCCGTTGGAGTCGGCGATCTTGATCGCGACCCCGATCAGCAACGGGACCGCGGCCAGCACCCCGAGCCCGACCTGCGTCCGGGCCCGGCCGAACACCAGCCGCAGCTCGGAGCCGAACAGCGCCAGCGTGTGCCGGCCGGCACTCGGCCGCTGCGCCACGACCGCAGCCGGCGTCTCCGCAGCGGTCTCAGCAGGGGTCTCCGCAGCGGTCTCGGCAGCGGCCTCACTCTGCGACATCGAAGCCCTCCCCGGTGAGTGCCACGAACGCGTCCTCGAGGCTCGGACGTTCCAGACCGAACCCGTGGATGCGGACGTCGGCGGCGACCAGCGCGGCCGCGAACTTCTCGATCGGGAGCTCGCCGGGATCACCCTCGACGGTCTCCGGGGTCGTCTTCAGGTCGAGGACGCCCAGGCTCTGCAGCGTCTCGGCCGCCTGGGTGAGATCCGGCGTCCGGACGACCAGCTTCGGGCGGAGCTCGGCGCGCAGGTCGGCCATCGTGGATTGGCGCAGCAGCTTCCCGCGGCTCATCACCGCCGCATGCGTACAGACCTGCTCGACCTCGGCCAGCAGGTGCGTGGACGTGAAGACCGTCGTGCCGTCGTTGGCCAGGTCGCGGATCAGATGCCGGACCTCGCGGGTGCCCTGCGGGTCCAGGCCGTTGGTCGGCTCGTCCAGGACGAGCAGCTCCCGGCGCTGCATCAGCGCGACCGCGATCGCGAGCCGCTGGCGCATACCGAGCGAGTACGCCCGGACCTTCTTGCCGGCGGCGTTCGACAGGCCGACCCGCTCCAGCGCCTCCCCGGCGCGCGCCTTGCGGGTCTTCGGATCGGCGGTGCGGTCGGCGGCATCGAAGCGCAGCAGGTTCGCCTGGCCGGTCCAGAACGGGTAGAACGCCGGACCCTCGACCAGCGCGCCGACCCGCGGCAGCACCCGCAGGTGCGCCTTCGGCATCGGCTCACCGAGCAGCTCGACGGCGCCGGACGTCGGCGCGATCAGGCCGAGCAGCATCCGGATGGTGGTGGTCTTCCCCGAGCCGTTCGGCCCGAGGAAGCCGAACACACTGCCGGCCGGCACCTCCAGATCGACCGAGTCCACCGCGACCTGCCCGCTGCGGAATCGTTTGGTCAATCCATGGGTGACGACCGGCGCGCTCGTCATCTCGGTGCTCAGCGCGGGGCCTTCGCCGCGGCGGCCTGCAGGGTGTCAGGGGTGACCAGGCCGGCGAACACGCGGCCGTCGTCGGTGATCAGCGCGCTGACCATCTTGCTGGTCACGATCTTGCCCTTGCCCCACGAGCCCTGCACGGTCGGCGCCTTTGCCAGCAGCTGCGCGAGCGGACCGTTCGCGGACGTACCGCCCGTCGGCATGGCGCCCTTCAGCAGCACCACGCTGTCCCAGCCCTGACCGATCACGGTCGGCTTGGACGCCGCCGCGGCAGGCGACTTCGGGTCGATGCGCTTCGGTGCGACGTTGCTGCGCGGCAGCTCGCGCTTCGCCGGGACCTTCTGGTCGGTGACCTTCACGCCCTTCGGCGGGGTGAAGGTGAAGGTGCTCGCGGACGGTACGTCGAACGAGACCGACGTGAAGCCGACCTCGAGCGCCGGGTCGTTGCCGGTCCGCGGCATCACGGTCACGTCCAGCGGGACCCAGGTCTTGGAGTCGATCGCCAGCGTCACCGAGCCGACCGTGGTCTTGTCGGTCTTCGGCACCAGACGGAGCTTGTACGCGTCCCGGCCGGCGACCTTCTCGGTCCCGCTGACCTGGACCTTCGTCGTCGGGTCGATCGCGGCGAGGAACTGCTTGGCGACCGACTGCGGGTCGTAGGACTTCGGCGCCTCGGGCTTCGCATTCTTGTGCGCGGGCAGCGTCAGCTTGGTCGCCTCACGCTTGGCGGAGTCGTACGCCCAGGCGGACGTGCCGTCCGTGGTCCAGACCCGCTCGGCCTGGTTGTCGAGCACCGAGACCCGGGCCTTGTCCGGGGCCGCGAACGCGATCCGCGCGGTGTGCGTGCCGCTCAGCATCTCGGTCAGCTGGGTGCTGCCGGCTCCCGCCATGCCGGGGATGGCCGGCAGGCCGAGGTCCGCGTCCGATCGGACGGTGCCGCTCAGACCGTCCACCTTCGCGGTCTGGACCTTCGCGAGCAGGTCCTGTGCGGAGATCCCGGGGAGCTTCGGCGAGGCATCCGCGACCACCGGTCCGAGTGCCCCCACCCCCGCCACCACCGCGACCGTCGTGACCGGAACCAACCACCGTCGACTGCGCTGTGCTACGCCCATGTGTACAGCCTCGCACCGGGCACCGACGGAACCAAGTCTCCTCGGGGTAGGTTCACCCGAAAGAGTGAGTCCGGCATACGACCCTGGTAGTACACCAGAACCCGAAAACCACTCAGCGTGACTGCAGGGCGTCCAGCGCGACCGTCATCGCCGCCGCGACCCGGAAGTCGAGCCGCTGGTCCGGCACGGTGATCCGGTAGCGGTCCCGGATCGACATCTTCCGCTCCACGGACAGCACCGGCTGCTGCGTGTCCCGGGCGGTGAAGTCGAAATGGAAGATGAACGGCAGCGGGATCTCCCCGATGAACGGCACGAACTCCCAGACCCGGCGGACGATCGCGATCGTCGGGTTCCGCTCCGTACCGTCCGCGTCGATCCCCGGCGCACTGAGCTGCCAGCTGGACCGCAGCAGGCTCTTGCCGAACTCCTTCTTGAACCAGCCGATCGACTGCCCGTCGGCGTCGAACACGTCGTACCCGGAGCCGAGGTCGATCGTCTTGCGGGCCTTGAACGAGAACACCGTCTGCGTCTTGGTGTCGTCGGTGTAGAACGTCACCTGCTCCTTGAACGCCATCCGCTTCTGCTGCGCGAACGCGAGCAGCTGCCCGTCGCTGCCGTCCGGGTTGGTGGTGATCAGCTCGTACTTGTTCGCCATCATCGTGACGCGCTGCTTCATGGAGAAGGCGGGGACGTACATCGGCTCACTCATGCGGAGGAGTGTGACAGACCACAGGCCGACGCACCGGTCCGCAAACCATCGGCCAAGGCCTTTGCAACCACTGACCCGGCGGCGACCTGTACGTCGAGTTGGCCTACACCCTGCAGCGCCAGATCGCGGGCGATCTCCACGCCGTACTCCTCGGCCTCGGTGGGCGTCCGCGCCGGCCGCCACAGCACGCCGAAGTCCTGCTCCGGCCGTTCCGCGCGCAGATCGACCACAAGGGCATCGGGCCGGTCGAGGTCGGATCCGTCGCCGCCGACGATCACGTGCACGCGTTGACCGGACGCCGGTACGGCATCCTGCGCCGCATGCAACGCGTCCTCGACGATCGAACTGTCGCGCCGTCCCCATTCCTCCTGGTGGACCGCCCAGGACAACGGACGGCGCTTCGCCCAGCCGGAGCGCACGAGTTCGGGGGCCGCGGCGAACTCGTCGACATACCCGACGCACAGGTAGCCGACCAGTTCGACGTGTGCGGGGAGGCCGAGGACGTCGGCGACCTCCTGTGGGCCGAAGAACGAGACCCAGCCGACGCCGAGTCCTTCGGCGCGGGCGGCGAGCCAGAGGTTCTGGATCGCGATCGCGGCCGAGAACCAGGTGGTGCGCGGATCCGCGTGCCGGCCCAGAACGTGCCGGCCGCCGCGGCCCGGGTCGCAGGTGACCGCGATGTTCAGCGGGGTGTCGAGGATCGCCTCGATCTTCAACCCGTCGAACGCCGTCCGGCGATCCGCCGGCAGTGAAGCCGCAAACGCGTCCCGCTGCTGGGTCGCCAGCGCATGCACCTTCTGCCGGGTCGTACGGTCCCGGATCAGCAGGAAGTCCCACGGCTGGCTCAGCCCCACACTCGGCGCCCGATGCGCTGCCTCGAGCACCCGAGTCAGCAACTCGTCGTCGATCGGGACGTCGAGGAACCCTCGCCGTACGTCACGTCGCTCGGCGATCACGCGCTGCACCACCGCGCGTTCCACCTCGCCATAGCCGGGGGCGGGCAGGTGCCCGGTGGCAACGGTGGCGTTGGCGGTGCGCTGTTTGGGGGTGACGAGGTGCGCGCCGGTGGCGAGGACAGCGGCTTCGGCGACGCTGGGGACTCCGCTCAGTTGGTCCACCTGTTCGCTCGGGGTCGGCACGGGCTGCTCGGCCAGCTCGGCTTTCGTGAACGTGCGCAGCTCGGCGCCGAGTTCGTCGGCCAACTGCCGTACGGCGGGCTCGCTCTCGCGGCCTTCGAGCGTGACAACGAGCTGGACCTCGCCGGTGACGACCCGACGGACCAGGTCGCGCAGCTCGGCGTACGACGTACCGGATCGGAGTCCAACTCCGACGACCAGGCTCATCGCGCGTACTTGCGGGCGGCGGCGACCAGGCGGGCCGGGACGTCCGGGGTCGCGGTCCAGTGCAGATGCAGGTACGAGGCGTGCACGTGCGGGAGCGTGATGCCTTCGACGCCGCCGGGCAGGTGCCAGGCAGGCCGTACGTCGTGATCGAGGTCGACGGTGGTGCGGTGGAACTCGTGCCCGCGGACGCGGCGTCCTTCGTCGAAGAACTCGGTCGTCGCGGCGGCGACCGCCGTCCGGTAGCCGAGCGTGAGCCGGCCGGTCATGCGGGCGCCGGCGGGCCGTACGCCGGTCATCGGGTGGCCGTCCAGCTCGCGGCAGAGGTACAGCAGGCCGGCGCACTCCGCGATCACCGGAAGACCGTCAGCGACTGCCCTCGCCACCTGCGTACGGAGCTCGACGTTGGCGGAGAGCGCCTCGGCATGCAGTTCGGGGAAGCCGCCGCCGAGGTACAGCGCAGCGGTTGCCTCAGGCAACTTGTCGGTCACCGGGTCGAAGGTCACGACGTCTGCACCCGCGGCCGTCAGCAGCTCGGCAGTCTCCGCGTACCGGAACGAGAACACCGGCCCACCCGCCAACGCAACCACAGGCCGCTCCCCCACGACGGGCTGGGGCAGTTCGGAGGTGGGTGACCAGGGGGTGACTGTGTGCGGTGGGGCAGATTGGGCTGCGGCGACGACGGCTTGCAGGTCCACGCCCTGGCGGACCAGTTCGGCGGCGGCGTCGACGGCTCGCTCGGCCTGTTCTTGCTGTTCGTCGGCCGGCACGAGGCCGAGGTGCCGGCTGGGGACCGTCAGTCGCGTGTCGCGGCGCAGGACACCCAGGACCGGTACGCCGGTGGGCGCGACGCCGGCGCGTACCTCGGCCTCGTGGCGATCCGAGCCGACCTTGTTCAGGATCACGCCGACGATCCGTACTTCGGTGTCAAAGGCAACGAACCCCTGGACGACGGCGCCGACGCTCCGGCCCGCCGCC
>DASSDE010000155.1:0-5841 GCA_035697365.1 Kribbella sp.
GCCGTCGTCGACATGCTGCCCAGTGGCGGTGTATCGAGCCTCCCAGCGACCTGTCGCCGGACGGACACTGTTGAGGAACGACAGCACCTTGAGCGCGTCGTCGTACTGCCCGGTCGCGCAACGGGCGACGGCGACGAACGACGCGTCCCGTGGCCACACGTACCGCCAGGGGCCGTTCTGCCCGGCCAGGGTGGCGCCGTTCGGGAGGGTGAGGGCGTCGAGGTCAGCGCGGGCGTGCCTGACCAGGTCGTCGTACTGCGGGCTCACGAGCGCCGAGCCGGCATGACCCGGTGCATGCGCGATGCCTTCGGAGACCAGCCGCGGCTGCGGGTTGCGGACCAGGTTGCTGACGGTCCCGGCGGCCAGTACTGCCAGTAGCACAGCGATGACGACGTACGGGAACCACCGGTCGCGTGGCCGGTTCTCCCGCATCGTCCCTCCTCCTACTGCGCCAGGTGCTGCACTTCCGCCTCGAACTTACGTCGTGGCGCCAGCTCGACCAGATACATGGCCGAGACCACCAGGGCGCCGCCGACGAGCATCCGCCAGGTCAGACTGTCCGAACCGAACAGCACTGCGAACGCCGACGCGAACACCGGCTCCATTGTCATGGCGATCGCCGCGCGGGTGGGAGTCAGGTGCGCCTGGGCCCAGGTCTGCACGATCAGCGCGAGCGCGCCGGCAACCAGCGCCATGTAGACCACGCTGATCCAGTCGCGGCCGTTCGACGGTACCGAGAAGCCGCCCGGTACGGCACCGATCGCGCAGACGCAGGTGATCACGATCATCTGCAACGACGACAGACCGAACGCGTTCTTCGGGGTGGACCAGGCGCCGAGACCGATGATGTGCAGCGCATACAGACCGGCCGAGGCGAGCGTGAGCAGTTCGCCGGTGCCGAGCGTGAACCCGCGCAGTGACAGCACGCCCAGGCCGACCGTGGCGAGAATCACTGCGACCCAGGCCCAGCGCCCGATCCGGTGCCGCAGGACCACCGCGCCGAGCAGCGGCGTGAACACGACGTACATGCCGGTGACGAAGCCGGACACACTGGCCGACGTGTGCCGCAGACCCTCGGTCTGGACGAGCTGCGCGATCCCGTAGGTGATGCCGAGGGCAACGGCCCGGCCGCGGTCCAGGCGGCTCAGCCGGGCGATCGCGGGCGGATGTACCAGGATCAGCGCGACCGAGGCGATCAGGAACCGCAACGCCAGGTAGTCGGCGACGTCCATCCTGTCGAGCAGGTCCTTGGTCAGGAAGAACGTCGACCCCCAGGCTGCCGCGACCGCGAGCAGCGCCAGGACAGCAACACGAGGGCGATTCACGCCTTACATCAGATCAGAGCGCGGACCGGCGGAACAAATCAGAGCACGGTGATCACGATCGTGGTGCCGGGTTTCACCTTCTGGCCGGCGCCCGGGTTCTGGGCGGCGACGATGTTCAGGCCGAGGTTGAACGGAGCCTTCTGCACGGTGACCTTGAAGCCGGCGTCGGTGAGGATCTGCTGCGCCTCGGCAGTGGTCTTCTTCTTCACGTTCGGGACCTCGCGCAGCGGCGGGCCGAGGGAGACGACCAGCGTGACCTTGTCCTTGGCGAACAGGATGCCGGTGTTCGGATCCTGGCTGATCACGTTGCCCTCAGGAACCTTCTCGTCGTACTTCGTACTGCGAGCGACGACGAAGCCGAGCTTCTTCAGCGCCTTGCTCGCGTCCCGGTACGGCTTGCCGGTCAGGTCCGGGACGTTGATCGGCTGCGGGCCCTTGCTGACCGCGAAGTTCACCGCGGTGCCCGGCTTCACGATCGTGTTGAACTTCGGGCTGATCGCGATCACGCGGCCCTTCGGGACCTTCTCGTCGTACTGCTCGTTGACCTTCCCGGTGATCAGCTTGATCGGAGACAGTGCCTGCTGCGCCGCCTCCAGGTCCAGGCCGACGAGCTGCGGCACCCGGTACCGCTCGGGGCCCTTCGAGACCGTGAGACCGATGTCACCGTCCTTCCGGATCCGGTCGCCCGCGGCCGGGTCGGTCCGCATGACCTCGCCCTGCTTGACGTCCTCTGAGTAGTCCTGGTTGGCCAGGTTCGCATGCAGGCCCGCCTGCTCGGCCTCGGTGATCGCCACCGCCGTGGTCTTGTTCAGCAGGTCCGGTGTGGTGGTGTAGCGGTGGATCCCGTAGTACCAGGCGGCCGTACCGATGCCGATCGCCGCGAGCAGGATCACGATCAGCGCGATCGGCCCGCGGGACCGGCGTTGCGGCGCCGCTGTCCTGGCCGGTGGCGGGGCCGTCTTCGCCGGAGCACCTGTCGGCCGGCCATGCTCCACAGGTACGACGATGGTGTCGTGTTTGACCGGCTGACCGTCGACGACAGTGCCGTGCTCTCCGCGCGTGTAGCCGTCGTCGTACCCGCTGTCCTGCCTGATCTGCTGGATCGGCACTGTCAGGTCGCCGGTCAGCTCCGGGTCGTCCGGCAGGCCCTCGTCGAGCGCGCTGCGCACGCGGTGCACCTGCCGGCTGAACACCCGCGCGTCGGTCGGCCGCAGGTCCCGGTCCCGGGCGGTGGCGCGCTGCACGAGCGCGTCGACGTACGGCGGGATGCCGGGCTGCTCGAGCGAAGGCGCCGGTACGTCGTTGTGCACATGGGCGTACGCGACCTGGATCGGGGTGTCACCGGAGTGCGGCTTGTTGCCGGTGAGCAGCTCGTACAGGAGGATGCCGGCGGAGTACACGTCCGAGCGGGCGTCTGCACTGCCGTCGGTGACGAGCTCCGGCGCCAGGTACGACACCGTGCCCATCAAGAGGCCCTGGGTGGCGGTGTTGCCGCTGGCGCTCACCGCACGGGCGAGGCCGAAGTCGGCGACCTTCACCGCGCCCTTGTCGGAGATCAGTACGTTCTCGGGCTTGATGTCGCGGTGCACGATGCCCGCGTCGTGGGCGGCCGACAGCGCGGACAGGACCGGCGTGAGCAGGTCGAGCGCCCGGGCCGGCGACAGCGGCGCCTCCTCGCGGATGACGTCCCGCAGCGTCCGTCCGGGCACGTACTCCATGGCGAGGAACAGCGTGCCGTCGTCGTCGCCCTGGTCGAACACGGCCACCACGTGCTGGTTCGACAGCCGGGCGGCGGCACGGGCCTCGGCCACGAACCGGCGGGTGAACGCGGCGTCGTCGCCGAGCCCGTCGTGCATCACCTTGAGCGCGACGGTCCGGTCCAGACGCATGTCGAGGGCCTGGTAGACGGTCGCCATCCCGCCCTTCGCGACACGCGCGCCCACGCGGTACCGACCGTCGAGCACGCGCCCGACGAGGCGGTCGCTGACCTGCGTGTCCACGTCGTCCGTCACTTGCGGTGAGCCGCCTCTCCCCAAACCATTCTGGAGAGAGTGTAGATAACCGCTCAGCGTTACTGAGCCAGGCTCACCGCAGGGGGTCCCAGCCGCGGGTGAGTTGCGCCTTGATCCGGAGGACATTGGTCACGTACGCCTTCGTGTCCGCGTACATGCCGTTCTTCTTCACGCCGCCGAGGCCCTGGTAGTAGCCGGCCACCGCGATGTCCAGGCGCGCGGCACCGGTCAGGCGGCTGAGCAGGACGACACCGGCGGTGATGTTGTCCTGCGCCTTGAGCAGGTCCAGCTCGCGGCCGATGACCCGGGACGCGAACCGGCCGGTCGACGGGATCACCTGCATCGCGCCGATCGCGTTCGCGGGGGAGACCACGCGCTGTTTCCAGCCCGATTCCTGCCAGGCGACGGCAAGCGCGAGCTGCGGATCGACGCCGTACCGTTTCGACGTACTCACAATGAGTGACCGTACTTGCGACCGGGTCGGCTGCTTGCGCTTCTTCAGGATGGCGCGGTTCCGGTTCGCCTGGGCGACGATGTGGTCGGCGTAGGTGCGGCCGGCGAACGTGTTGTCGGTCCGCGGCTTCGGGCGGAGCTTCACCGGGACCTGCAACGTCTTGCCGCTGTAGATCGGGTCGCTCGCCTTCAGTCCGTTCGCGGCCAGCAGGTTGGCCTGTGAGCACTTGAAGCGCTTCGCGATCCCGGAGATCGTGTCGCCGGACTTCACGACGTACGCGACCCGTCCGAGTTGTGAGCGCTTCGCGGGCGCCTTGGCGGTCGATCCTTTGACCGGGACCTTGAGCGTCTCGCCGGCGTAGATCGCGTTGCCGTTGCCGCCGAGCTTGTTCAGCGCGACGAGGTTGCTGACGGTGGTGCCGTAGCGCCCGGCGATCTGGCTCAGGGTGTCGCCCCGCTTGACCTGGTACGCGCCGAAGCCCGGTGAGCCGGCGGTGATCACGGCGGCGGTCAGCACGGGTACTGCCAGGCCGCCAAGGATCCGAACAACGTTGCGCATCGCAACCAACTCCCCGTTGTGAACGTCACTTGACCGTATGTGCTGATGCTGATGTGACAACAGGGGCGCATGGGGGTGGTGTTACGCCTGTAACGCAAAGGTTACAATTCAACGCTGAACTACATTGTTGTCGTTCACAATCTTTCCGGTTGCCCGCGGCAACGGTGAGTCAGTGACCGAATCGGCTGACGAGGAAGGGTTTCGCGAGGTCCGGGAGAGTGCCGGTGCGGACGGTCTCGGCCAGCACCTGCGCGGTGACCGGCGTCAGCAGCACGCCGTTCCGGTAGTGACCGGTTGCCCACAGCAACCGATCGAGGCCGGACGGCCCGAGGATCGGGGCGTTGTCCGGAGTGGCCGGGCGGAGGCCGGCGATCGACTCGACGAATTCGAGCTCGTCGGTGATCGGCAGTACGGTCCGGGCGTCGCGGAGCAGGTTGAACACGCCGCCCGCGAGCACCCTGGTGTCGTACCCGAGCTCGCTGCTCGTGGCGCCGACCACGAGCTCCCCGCCGGCCCGCGGCACCAGGTAGACCGAGAAGCCACGGGCTGTTGCGCGCACCGTGTGTTGCAGCGCCGGACGGTACGCCTCCGGGACGCGCAGCCGCAGTACCTCGCCCTTCACTGGACGTACCGGCGGCCGCAGCTCTTCGGGTACGCCGGCCAGCTGCGACGACCAGGGCCCCATCGCCGCAATGACGTAGTCGGCGCGCACGGTGTCCCCGTTGTCGAGCAGTACGCCGGTGGCAGTCGTACCGGACGTGGTAACCCGCGCCACGTGCTGCCGGACGATCTGTACGCCGGACAGCTCGGCTGCTCGCAGGAGCGTCGCGACGGCCCGCCTGTTGTCGACGGAGTGGTCGCCCGGGACCCAGACGCCACCAGAGACACCTGTGGCGAGCAGCGGCTCGCGACGACGGGCGTCACGACCGGACAGCTCCTCCACGTCGAGCCCGAGGCGGCGCTGGTACTCGGCGACCCTGCGGAGCACGGCCACGTCGTCCGCGTCGTACGCGACCGACAAGGTGCCGGTCTGGTGCAGTCCGGCCGGCTGGCCGGTCAGCTCCTCCAGTTCGGCGGCGAAAGCAGGCCACGCGTTGACGGAGGCCAGGTTGAGCGCCAACAGGTCGTCCTCGCCGAACTCGACCTCGGTGACCGGGGCGAGCATGCCGGCGGCGACGTTCGACGTCTGGGCGCCCGGTGTCGGGTCGCAGATCGTCACCTGCGCGCCGTCCACCGCGAGCAGCCAAGCAGTCGCCAGACCGATCAGACCACCGCCTACAACCACTACGTCAGGCATGCCTTCAACCCTACGGCTGGGCAGGCATGGCAGGCTTTGCGGTGTGACTGACCACACCGAACGTCTAGCGGATGCCCGGCTCTACCTGTGCACGGACGCGCGTGCGAAGCAGGGTGACCTCGCGCAGTTCCTGGACGCCGCGCTGGCCGGTGGCGTCGACATCGTGCAGCTCCGGCAGAAGGAGATGGAGGCCGC
>DASSDE010000156.1:0-3034 GCA_035697365.1 Kribbella sp.
GCTCCGGCGAGGCCGGATCCTCGTACCTTCTCTGCCGACCTCTCCACCGCCGCACCTGTCTGCCGCTACCTTCCTCCGCTCATCGGGAGTCCCGTGATGCCCATCGACACCACCGAACCTGCCTACGACAACGACTACTGCAGCAACCCCAACCTCCCCGATCCGGTGCTGCCACCGCTGTCGCGCCGGCAGGCCGACCGGCTCGTGTGCCTTGCGTTGCACGCGGCCGCTGACCTCGACCTGACGCTGACCTATCGCGGCGGTGCCGCCCTGGTGCCGACAGATCCGGCCTCCGACAAACCGATGGTCGGGCTCAGCAACCTGGCCCGCGTCGTTGCCCGCTACGAGGAGGCCAACTGGCCGGATCTTGTCGAGGAGCACCTGCGCCACATCCTGGAGCAGCTCCGCGACGGGTCGCCGCCACTGCCCGCGGATCCCGAGCGTGAGCTGATCCAGCGGATCGTCCCGCGAGATGCGCTGCCACCTGACTGGGCGACCGACCGCCCGGACTTCGTGCCCGGCCTCATCTCCGTCCCGTCCATGGAGGCCGACGGCATCGTCACGATGTTCCTCGAGCCCTCGGATCTCGACCTGACCTGGTCGGACGCTGAGCGCTTCGGCCTCGCCAACCTTCGCGGCCTGCAGGACGATGTCGAGTTCGTCGACCACGAGGACCTACGGATCGCCTTCGTGAGCGGGGACGGTTATGCGGCGTCCCGCGCACTCGTCCTCGACACGGTGCTGCGCGAGACCCTGCAGGTCGAGGACGCGCCGTACGGTGTGCTCGCCACGATGCCGACTCGCGACACCCTGATCCTGCACGTCATCGAGGACCTCAGTGTCATCCCGGCCCTCGGTCTCTTGCTGAACCTCGCCGCCCGCTGCTACTCCCGCGATCCCGGGCCGCTGTCGCCCGATGTCTTTCTGGTGACGCCCGGCTTCACCTGGCACCCGGCCACGACGGCGCCGACCGACCAGGCACCGTTGCGGCTCTCCCCCGAGCTCGAGTCCCTAGCGGAAAGACTCGCCACCCGCGAGATCACCGGGACCCCTCGATGACAGGCGATCCAGATGCACTAGGTGCCGGGAGGTGTGAAATGACCGGGCCAGTCGGAGTAGCGGATGCGCGAGATCTCCCGGACCTCACCGAGCGTGCTCCACTCGTCCTTGCCGAGCCGGGCGAGCGGACGGAGCCGGCGCACCTCGGGATGGTTTCCGTCCAGTACGTCGGCATCGATCGCGACGTGGCGGACCTGACCGATGACGACCGTGCAGTCTCCGAGCGCGAGCGTGGTGTGCAGCGTGCATTCGATCGCCACCGGCGACTCCGCGACCCGCGGGACGGCGACCGTCCGGGACGGCTCGGCCGTGACGCCGATCGCCTCGAACTCCGAGACGTCGGGCGGGAACCTCGTGCCGGACGCGTTCACCTGCTCGTACAGCGGCTCCGCGGCGAAGTTCACCACGAACTCGCCCGTCGCCTCGACGTTGTTCAGGCTGTCCTTGCGTCCCACCGAGGTGAACTGCACCATCGGCGGCTGCACGCAGGCCACCGTGAAGAACGAGTGCGGCGCCAGGTTCAGCACCCCGTCGGCCGAGCGGCTCGACACCCACGCGATCGGCCGCGGCACCACCACCGAGTTCAGCAACGCATAGAACTCTCGCCGGCCGGCTGTCTCCGGATCTACATCGACACGCACGCCCGCAGTACATCAAACTCGGTGAATGCCGCCGTACCCACCTCGAGTGTTCGCGCACGGGACACCCGGGGACCGGCCGGTGGTCCGCGCAGACGATGGAGAGCTGGATTGGGCGAGCAGCACGACTTCCTGGAGCAGGTGACGGCGGTCGCCCGGCGGCACGGTGTCGACCCCGGGCAGGTGCAAGAGGTCACCGGCGGTGTGGCCAACCGCGGGTTCGTGTTCGGCGAGGACCTGTTCCTGCGGGTCAGCCGGCCGGGCTACGAGGACGACCTCCGCAAGGAGACCCAGGTGGTGCCGATCGCGCGGCAGGTCGGCGTACTGACCCCGGCCATCATCGAGTACGACGACACCCGCCGCCTGATCGATGCGCCGTACGCCGTGATGGAGCGCGTCCACGGCGCCGAGCCGACTGAGCTCCCGACCGGCCTGGCCGAGCAACTCGCCCGCCTCCACCACATCGAACACACCCGACGCCGAACCGAGGATGTCGAGCTTGCCGGGGTGGCGGAGGACGACTGGGGTGATCCGTGGCGGACGATCGACGACCTGGCCGATCGGGGGTACATCGATCCGGGGACGGCGACCTGGCTGACCGGGTGGTTCAGGCGACTCACGCAGCAGATCGACGGCAGCGGACCGAAGGTGCTGATCCACGGAGACGTTGCCGCCCACAACCTTCTCGCCGGCCCGGACAACGACCTCCGCGGCCTGATCGACTGGGGCGACGCCGCCTGGGCGCCGCACGCGATGGAGTTCGCCAAACTCCCACTCACCCAGGTCGCGATACTCCTCCCCGACTACCTCCAGCACTCCCAGTCATCGCAGACCGAGCACGAGCTGGCGGCCGCCGTCCTCTGGTTCCACCTCTCCTGGGCCCTTGCCAAGCTCCCCGCCGCTCCTTGGCCCGGCCAACGTCATTGGACCGCGCCCACCACGAGCCGTCTGCTCGGCCTCCTGCACTTCTTCACCACTGCCCCGCCGGCGCCCTGGTCCGACCTGGCGGGAGATCAAGAAGGTGGGGTTCTTGGAGTCAGCGATCGGGTTTCTGCTTGAAAACAAGGGGGTTTGAAGTTGTTGTGACATGGTGCAGACTGGGGTTCCGTGACTGACTATGAGGCGGCCGCGGGCCGGTACGACGACCAGATGACCTACCGGCGGACGGGCCGGAGCGGGCTGCGGCTTCCGGCGATCTCGCTGGGGTTGTGGCACAACTTCGGCGACGACAAGCCGTTCACGACGCAGCGCGACATCCTGCGGCGGGCGTTCGACCTCGGCGTCACGCACTTCGACCTGGCGAACAACTACGGCCCGCCGTACGGGTCCGCCGAGAC
>DASSDE010000157.1:0-4406 GCA_035697365.1 Kribbella sp.
TCGGCCGGCCGGTGGCCGCGACCGTACCGGGCGAGGTGCACACCGACCTGCTCGCGGCCGGTGAGATCCCGGACCCGTTCGACGGCGACAACGAGTCCAAGCTGCACTGGATCGGCCGTACCCGCTGGAGTTACCGGTCGACGTTCACCTGGGTTGCTGACGGCAACGACCGGCAGGAGCTGGTCGCGGAGGGCCTGGACACGGTCGCAACGGTGACGCTGAACGGCCGGAGCCTCGGCCGGACGGCGAACCAGCACCGCTCGTACCGGTTCGACGTCACCGGGATTGTGGTGGCCGGAGACAACGAGTTGGTCATCGAGTTCGAGGGCCCGGTGGCGGCGGCCGAGGCGAAGCGGGTCGAGGTCGGCAGCTGGCCGCACACCAACCTGCATCCGTACAACGAGCTGCGCAAGATGGCCTCGAACTTCGGCTGGGACTGGGGACCGGACGTCGCGACCGTCGGCATCTGGCGGCCGATCCGGATCGAGTCCTGGTCGACCGTCCGGATCCAGTCGGTCCGCCCGCTCGCGAGCGCCGACGGTGTGCTGAACACCCATGTTTCGCTGGCGTGGACCGACACCGCCGCCGAGTACGTGACCGTCACCGCGGAGGTCGGCGGGACGACGCAGTCGGTGACCGTAAAGCCCGGCTGGGACTCCGTGCTGCTGACCAACACGGTCAACGACGTGGATCTGTGGTGGCCGCGTGGCCATGGCGAGCAGCCGTTGTACGACGTGGTGGTGAAGCTGACCGACGAGGAATGGACCGGCCGGGTCGGTTTCCGTACCGTCACGATGAACGTTGCCCCGGACAACGATGGCACGCCGTACATACTGTCCGTGAACGGCAAGCCGATCTACGTCCGCGGTGCGAACTGGATCCCCGACGACGCGTTCGTGACGCGGTTGAGCGCCGACACGTACCGGACGAGCATTCAGGACGCGGTCGACGCGAGCATGAACCTGCTGCGCGTCTGGGGCGGCGGGATCTACGAGAGCGAAGACTTCTACGACGCCTGCGACGAGCTCGGCATCCTGGTCTGGCAGGACTTCCTGTTCGCCTGCGCGGCGTACTCCGAGGACGAGCCGCTGTGGAGCGAGGTCGAGGCCGAGGCACGCGAGGCGGTCACGCGACTGAGCAAGCACGCAAGCCTCGCGGTCTGGAACGGCAACAACGAGAACATCTGGGGGTACGTCGAGTGGAACTGGCGGGGCCCGCTCGCCGGCCGCGCCTGGGGCGCCGGGTACTACCTGGACCTGCTGCCGCGCGTTGTCGCCGAGCTCGACCCGCGGACGCCGTACTCGGCCGGCAGTCCGTACTCGTTCGACCAGTTCATCCACCCGAACGACGACCGGCACGGCACGATGCACATCTGGGACGTGTGGAACCAGGTGGACTACACGACCTACCGCGACTACAAGCCGCGATTCGTGTCGGAGTTCGGGTTCCAGGGACCGCCGGCCTGGTCGACGCTGACGTCGGTGGTGCACGACTCACCGCTCGACCCGTACGGCAAGCAGATGCTCGTGCACCAGAAGGCGTTCGAGGGCAACCTCAAGCTCGAGCGTGGTCTCGGTGAGCACCTGCCGAAGTGGAACAGCATCGACGACTGGCACTGGACCACCCAGCTCAACCAGGCGCGTGCTGTTGCCTACGGCATCGAGCACTTCCGGTCGCTGTTCCCGCTGAACACCGGCGCCGTTGTGTGGCAACTGAACGACAACTGGCCGGTCGTATCTTGGGCCGCCGTTGACGGGCACGGGATCCGCAAGCCGTTGTGGTACGCGTTGAAGCGTGTGTACGCCGACCGGCTGCTCACCGTGCAGCCGCGGGAGAACGGTCTGGTCGTTGCCGCACACAACGACACCGACGAAGCCTGGTCCACCGAGGTGACTGTCACCCGCCGGTCGACCGCGGCCGATGGCAAGGTGCTGGCGCAGGAGACGTTCGCGGTCGAGATCGGTGCCCGGTCGGCGGTCGTCAGCGACCTTCCCGAGTCGGTGGCGACCTCCGAGGATGCCTCCGCCGAGTACGTCGAGGTCGTGGCCGGCGAGGTCACCGCGTACTGGTACTTCGTCGAGGACACCGCGCTGCAGCTCGCCGGTGACGCGTACACGGCCGCGGTCACGCCGACCGAGGGCGGGTACGACGTGACGGTCACCGCGACCGCACTGGCGAAGGACCTCGCGCTCTTCCCGGACCGGCTGGACGCGGCAGCCCGGGTGGACTCGTGCCTGGTCACGCTGTCCGCGGGCGAGAGCCACACGTTCCACGTCACCGGTGCGAGCGCGCCGGAGCAGGTCGGCGTACCGGTCCTGCGCTCGGCGAACGACCTGGTGACCTGATTTACGGCCCTCCCGGCCTGCCAGCACTTCTACACCGGCCCGATTCCCGATCGTCCGGTCTCGGGTGGCCACGGCAACGGGACGACTGCGCCGCCGTACGACGTCAGTGGCCGGCGCGAAGGCGTACCGGGCGTTCCGGAACGGGCAGGCGCTGCAGTGGATCAGTGACTCGGGTCAGCCGACGCTGCAGGTCACCGATGCGAGCCCGTGCGATGGCGCGCACTACCAGGTGTACGCGATGTCGGCCGAGGACACTGCGGCGTCGTCGATCGGTCAGATCAGTACGTCGTACCGGCTGGACTCCTCGAACCGGGCTCGGATCATCCCCTGGGGGACACGGCTGTACGTGCCTGGCTACGGGCACTGCTACGCCGCTGACATCGGCAGCTGGATCAAGGACGACATCGTGGACGTTTGGTTCCCGCCTGGCCCGGATGCGGACAACTGGGGCATCCAACGACTCACCCTCACCGTAGAGTGAGCGCGTGACCTGGGGGAAACGTGTAGCGATCAGTGCCCTGTTACTGACACTCGTAGCGTGCAGTGACACCAAGCCGCCGGCAGGAGCCGGGCCGACAGGTGTCGTACCGCAGACCCGTGCGCCTGTGGTTCCAGTACGTACGACGCAGCCGCTCAGACCGACCATGGCGCGCGTGCAGGTGCGCCCCGGTACGTCGACCAACGCCAAGGCGATGCCCGTGCTCGACCACGGGCCGCGGGACAAGAAGCAGATCGCCCTGACGTTCGACGCGGACCTCACTGCGCTGATGCGGAAGCGGCTGGTCTCCGGGAAGGTCAAGTCGTACTACAACAAGCCGCTGATCGACGAGCTCCGGACACTGCACGTACCGGCCACGCTGTTCCTTACGGGCATGTGGATGGAGCAGTACCCCGAGGTGACGAAGGAGCTCGCCAAGGATCCACTGTTCGAGCTGGGCACGCACACGTACGACCACCGCGGTTTCACCAAGCACTGCTACACGCTGGGGACAGTGCCGCGCGGCCAGATGCTGGCCGACGTACGGCGGGCCATCGTGCAGTTGGACCAACTGGATCCCCACGCGACCAGGTGGTTCCGCTTCCCCGGTGGCTGCTACGACGCGACCGCCCTGCACGAGCTGGCACCTGCAGGCGTCACCGCGGTCGGTCTGGACGTGCCCGGCGCGGACGGCTTCGCCAAGGCGGCACAGCCGATCGTCAACCAGGTCCTGGACCACGTGCAGAACGGGTCCATCGTCGTACTCCACATGCACGGCGGCGACAACGCGCCGTACACCGCGCAGGCCGTCGGCCCGATCGTCCGCGAGCTCCGCGCCCGTGGCTACCAGCTTGTGACCGTGACTCAGCTCGTCAGTCGACGTTGACCGCGACGTACTTGACCTCCAAGTACTCGTCGATCCCCACCGAGCCGCCCTCGCGCCCGAGGCCGGACTGCTTCACGCCGCCGAACGGTGCAGCCGGGTTGGACACGATGCCCTGGTTCAGCCCGATCATCCCGGCCTCGAGTCGCTCGGAGACCCGCAGTGCGCGACTCAGGTCGTTCGTGAACAGGTAGGACACCAGGCCGTACTCCGTGTCATTGGCCAGCCGTACGGCGTCATCCTCGGTCTCGAACGCGGTCAGCGGAGCGACCGGCCCGAAGATCTCCTCCTTCTGCAACCGCGCAGTCTGGGGTACGTCTGCGAGCACGGTCGGCTGGAAGAAGTACCCGTTGCCGTCGGCAATCGCTCCGCCGGTGAGCGTACGGGCTCCCTGTGCGATCGCGTCCGCGACCAGATCGGCCACCTTGTCGCGCTGTTTGCCGTCGATCAGCGGCCCGACGTCGACGCCGTCCTCGGTGCCGCGGCCGACCTTCAGCGCGGCCATCCGCTCGGTCAGGCGGGACGCGAACTCGTCCATCACCGACGAGTGCACGTAGATCCGGTTGGCCGCCGTACAGGCCTCGCCGCCGTTGCGCATCTTCGCCAGCATCGCGCCGTCGACCGCCTTGTCCAGGTCGGCGTCTCCGAACACCAGCAGCGGCGCGTTGCCGCCGAGCTCCATGCTCGTCCGCAGCACCTG
>DASSDE010000158.1:0-5931 GCA_035697365.1 Kribbella sp.
GGGCGGGGTTTGGTGCGGGGGAGTGGTACTTGGGGTTAGTAGGGTGGGGGTGTGCCTGGGCGGCCTCGGGGGTTACTTGGTGGGGGCGGGTCTGTTCTGGGGTTTGGGGGGTTGCTGCGGGGGTTCCGGCTGGAGGGGGACGTTACGCAGCGGGAGTTGGCTGAGCGGGCTGGGCTCAGTGCGGGGGCTATCCGGGATCTGGAGCAGGGGCGTACGCGGAGTCCTAAGCGGGACTCGGTCGCGGCTATTGCTGCTGCACTGGGGTTGAGTCGGCGGGATGCCGATGAGCTGCATGCGGCTGCCAAGGTGGAGCGTGCGGAGGCTGGGTCCGGCGTTCGAACTGCCGGGGCTGTTGGGCCTGTCGGACGGTTGCGGATCGGGGTCCTTGGGCCGCTGGAGGTCTGGCGGGGCGACGTGTCGGTGGTGGTGAACTCTGGACCGCAGCGGGCGTTGCTTGCGCGGCTCGCGTTTGGTGCGGGCGCCGTGGTTGGGCAGGACGAGCTTGTTGACCTCCTGTGGCCACGGCATGCGCCGGAGAATGCGGCGAGTCTGCTGCAGTCTCGTGTGACCCGGCTGCGGCGACTGCTCGAACCTGCTGGCTCCCCGGGCTCTGTGGTCGTGGGCGGCGGGGCCGGTTATCGGCTGGCGCTGGATGAGGCTGATCTCGACCTGCTGACATTTCGTGAGCTGACGACGCGGGCCGCGCGGGCCGAACCGGAGTCGGCGCTTGCGCTGCTTTCGGATGCGGTGGCGTTGTGGCGCGGCGAGACCGATGTGGAGTCGATGGCGAGCAACCCGCTGTACGTGGCCGTCTCCAACGAATATGCGGGCGCCGTACGGGCGTTCGCGACGTTGGCGCGCGACCTCGGCGAGCCGGAGGAAGCGCTGGAACGCCTGCGTGGGCTGGCGAATCGCGACGAGCTCGACGAACCGTTGCATGTCGAGCTGATCCGGACGCTCGGTGCGGCCGGCCGGCAGGCGGAGGCGCTCGCGGCGTACGGGCGGATCAGGTCCGCGCTCGCCGAACACCTCGGCGTCGACCCCGGCGAGCGACTCCGTACCGCCCACCTCGAGATCCTCCGCAGGCAGAGCACCCCGCACCAGAGCGCCGACGCGCGAGACAACCGGCAGCAGGGTTCGGCAGCACAGCAAGAGGCCGAGCGGGTTGTCATTCAGCAGGCACCCTCAGCGCCTCCTGACTTCGTTGGGCGCGCGGATGAGCTGGCGACGATCTGTACGGCGCTCGGTCGGCCCGGTGCCCTCTCCTCACGCGTCGTACTGATCAACGGCATCGCCGGTGTCGGCAAGACCGCGCTGGCCCTGACCGCGGCCCATCGACTCCGCGATGCGTACCCGGACGGCCAGCTGTATGCGGACCTGCGCGGCAGCGACACGACCACCCCTGCGCCGTTGCAGGTGCTCGGCCGGTTCCTGCGCGCGCTCGGCGTACCAGGCCGGCGCATCGGCACCGACGAGACCGAGGCGGCCGCACTGCTCCGCAGCGAACTCGCGGACCGCCGGATGCTCTTGCTGCTCGACAACGCTCAGGACGCCGCGCAGGTACGGCCGTTGCTGCCCGGCGCCGGGCGCAGCGACGTGATCGTTACTGGCCGACGGCAACTTCCTGACCTGACTGCCGCGGAGGTCGTGAGCCTGGAGCCGCTGGCCCACGAGGACGCGGTCGCGCTGATCACCTCGACCTCGAGGATGTCCCGGCTGGACACCGACACCGAGGGTCTTGACGCGCTCGCGGAGGCTTGCGCGCGACTGCCGCTCGCGCTGCGCATCGCCGGTGCGCGACTCGCGACCCGGCGGGAGTGGACGGTCGCCGACCTCGCACGCCGCCTGTACGACCGGAACCGTCGACTCACCGAACTCAGCCTCGGCGAATCCAGCGTGCTCAACAGCTTCCAACTCAGCTACGCCGACCTCGCTCCGGACGCCCAGCGCGCGTTCCGCCTCTGCAGCCTGCATCCGGGCGACGACTTCAGCGCCGACAGTACGGCCGCGCTCCTCGATCTGCCGACCGCTACGGCCGATCGAGTCCTCGAGGACCTGCTCGGAGCGAACATGCTCCTGCAGCAGGCGACGAACCGCTACCGGTTCCACGACCTCCTCGGTCTGTACGCGCGGCGACTGCTCGCCGGAGACACCGAGAGCGAGGCTGCGCGGACCAGGCTGTACGAGTGGTACGCCGCGACCGTGACGGCGGCAGTGGACTCCGTACATCCGCAACTCGTCCGACTGAGCGGCAGTCCCGAAGCAGGCGACGTCTTCGAGTCCGAGGCGGCTGCGCTCGACTGGCTCGACGACGAGCTCCCGGCGTTGCTGGCCGTCGTACAGGAGTCGGAGAGCTCCGGTGACGGGTCGTTGGCCTGGCGGATCGCCGACCAGTTGCGGGGATACTTCCTGCTCCGCAGGGACGTGGACGGCTGGCTACGGGCGGCCCAGGCCGGGATGGCCGCTGCCACCGCAGCCGGCGACGACCTCGCACAGGTCGCCATGCTGATCAACCGCGGGCAGGCACTCGGCGCCGTCGGTCGCGACGAAGACGCACTGTCCGACTGTCTCGCCGGGCACGCCCTCGCGGTGGCCGTCGGCCGCCCAACGGCAGCCGCCTATCTGGCGCACCAAGTCGGCTGGCTCCAGCTGGAACGGGGCAAACTCGACGACGCCGAGCTGTGGATGAGCCGCGCGCTGGAGCTTACCGACGATGAGCCGTACGGGCATGTGCGCGCCATCGCGCTCAACGGTCTCGGGATGGTGCGCTTGTATCAGGGCACTTTGCAGGAGGCTGCTGACCTCTTCGCAGCGGCGCTGGAGGCCGGCAAGTACGGACTGGAGACGTCGGCCCTCACCATCCGCGGCAACCTGGCGAGCGCACTTCTGCAATCGGGTGCGACCGACCGCGCGGCCGAGTTGCTCAGCGAGCTGATGGCGACGTACCACCGCCGCTCGCACTTCCGTGGTGAGCTGTCGACCCTGGACGACTGGGCGCGGCTGCACAGCCAACGTGGTGACGGCGCAGCCGCACTGCAGGCGGCGCTGCGAGCACACGAGCTCGCAAACGTGGTACGCGATCCCAAGGCCCAGGCTCAGACCGCTTCGACCGTGGCGCAGGCGCACCTGACCCTCGGCGATGCACCAGCCGCGATCGAGTGGATCGGGGCGTGTCTCACCATCGCGCGCGGTACGTACCCGTACCTCGAAGCCGAAGCGCTGCTCGCTCTGGCTGACGCACGACTCGCGACGGGCGATCAGACTGCTGCAGTGTCAGCTGCGGAGCAGGCTGCATCGATCGCCACCTCCTGCGGATTCCGCCTGCTCGAGGTGGCGGCTGTTGCCGCCCAGCGCGCGACCGTACCGCTGTGATCAGGTGAGTGCGTTCGTTGCTGCTTTCAGGGATTCGAGCGCAGTCGTCGTGTGGGTGGCCAACGACGAGTCGTCGTCGACGGCGGTCCAGCTTTCGAAGCCTTGCTTGAACGCCAGGAGGCCCAGCTCGGCTGCCAGGTGGGCGACCGGGGCCGGGACGCCTCGGGCCAGTAGGGCGTCGGCCATTGCTTTGGCAAGGCCGACCGACTTCAGGGCGTCGCGTTCCTGGAGCTCTGTGCTGGAGGCGATGGCTGCCTTCAGGCGGGGAGCCAGCTCGCGGTTCATGGGGCCCATGGTGTCGGTGGCGCGTTCCAGGCCCGCCGCGACAGCTTGCAGCGGGGTGGCGGCGGCCGGTGCCTCGGTGATGCCCTCGGCCAGGAGCGTGCTGAGGGCGTCCTGTCCGGCGACCAGGAGTTCTCGCTTGTCCGGGAAGTGCCGGAAGAACGTGCTCTTGGTGACGCCGGCGCGTTCGGCGATCTGCGCGACCGTGGTGGTGTCGTAGCCGTGTTCGGCGAACAGGTCGACCGCGGCCACGACCAGCCGCTCGCGCGCTCCTGGTTGCCATCGTGCCATGCGGCTATTCTAGGCGATGGGACCTTTGTCCCATCGGGTGCTACGGTGATAGGACAAAGGTCCCATCACTGAGGAGTTCCTGATGCAGGTCTTCATTACCGGCGGTACCGGGCTGATCGGTTCCGCCGTCGTTCGTGAGTTGCTCGCCAACGGCCACACGGTGCTCGGGCTGGCGCGGTCCGATGCGTCCGCGGCCGCGTTGCGGGAGGTCGGCGCGGAGACGGTTCGCGGCGGTCTGGCAGATCTCGACGTGCTGCGGGCCGGCGCCGCCAAGTCCGACGGTGTGATTCACCTTGCCTTCAGCAACGACTTCAGCAGCCCGGAGGCGCTGGCCGCGGGGGTTGCCGAAGAAGGGGCGGCGATGCAGGCGCTGGGGGAGGAGTTGGTCGGGAGTGGGCGGCCGCTGGTGACGGTGTCCGGTACGCCGTGGGTGCCGGGGCGGGCGTCCACCGAGGAGGACCCGTTGCCGTTGGAGGGCCCGGTGGGTGGGCGCGGGCGTTCCGTCATGGCTGCGCTGGCGTTGGCGGAGCGCGGTGTGCGCACTGCCGCCGTACGGATGCCGCGAACTGTTCACAACGAGGGTGACGGTGGATTTGCTGGTCTGCTGACACAGATCGCGCGCCAAAGCGGAGTATCCGGATATCCCGGTGATGGCACGCAGCGCTGGCCCGCCGTGCATGCGCTCGACGCGGCGGTGCTGTTCCGGCTGGTGCTGGAGAGTGCGGAGGCCGGTACGGCGTGGCAGGCGGTGGACGACGAGGGCGACGCCGTACGGGACATCGCGGCGGTGATCGGCCGGCGGCTCGGGCTGCCGGTGAAGTCGGTGCCAGCGGAGACGTACGGCCCACTCGGCCCGATCTTCGCCACCGACCAGCCGGCGTCGAGTGCGTACACGCGGAAGACTCTCGGCTGGCGGCCCGAGCACCCGAAGCTGCTGGCGGACCTGGAGAACATTCAGCCCTGAGGTGCAGACTGGGTGGCGGAGGTACGCGATGGCTACCGTTCGCTACATGGTCCATGACGTCGATGCTGCGATCGCCTTCTACTGCGATCAGCTCGGGTTCCGCGAGGTGATGCACCCGGCGCCGACGTTCGCGATGGTCGCCCGGAACGACCTGCGGCTGACGCTCAGCGTCCCCGGGGGCGGACCGGGCGGCGGGCAGGCGATGCCCGACGGTACGTTGCCGGCGCCGGGCGGCTGGAACCGGATCTCGCTCGAGGTCGCGGACCTCGAGGCCGACGTCGATCGGCTGCGCGCTGCCGGAGTCGCGTTCCGCAACGACGTCGTGACCGGCGTCGGCGGCAAGCAGATCCTGGTCGACGACCCGTCGGGCAATCCGGTGGAACTCTTCCAGCCCTTGATCCCCGAGGCGGCCGAGTAGTTAGGCAACGCGGCAGCTAATCTTGACTCATTCCAGAAAACGCGGAAGACTGCGGACCGTGCCGACGGTGGATGAGCTCGAGGGGTTGCTGCGTGCGGCCTCGTTGCGGGTGACCCGGCCACGGCTCGCGGTGCTGACCGCGGTTTACGGGCATCCGCATGCGGACACGGACTCGATTATCGGTGCCGTGCGCAACGAACTGCCCCAGACCTCGCACCAGGCGGTGTACGACTCGCTGCAGACGTTGACGGCAGCGGGCCTGGTACGGCGGATCCAGCCGCTGGGATCGGTGGCGCGGTACGAATCGCGGGTGGGTGACAACCATCACCACGCGGTCTGCCGGTCCTGCGGTGCGATCGCCGACGTCGACTGTGCGGTCGGGCATGCGCCCTGCCTGACCGCGTCCGACGACCACGGTTTCGTCATCGACGAGGCCGAGGTCATCTACTGGGGCCTGTGCGCCGACTGCTCACGCCGTACCTGATCTTCGTTCGACAACGTCCAGTCCTGGAAGGAATCCGATGTCCGAGACCCATGAGCCCCTGCCCGGCGAGGCTTCCGCGGAGAGCCGCGGCGCCGAGGAGACCGGCGGCTGCCCGGTCAA
>DASSDE010000159.1:0-5333 GCA_035697365.1 Kribbella sp.
GAGCTACTTCCGGCCGCAGATCGACCGCGCGCTGGCCGCGATCGCGTCCACCTACGGCTGGGCCGAGCTGTACAACAACGAGGCGAAGAAGTCGCAGTTCCAGTCCGCGGCGGCCAAGGAGTTCACCCGGCTGCTGCCGGCGGCGGTCGGTGGCGACTACTTCTGCGGTCCGGGGTACAACGGCAGCAACGACTGCGGCGAGCTGTCGTTCACGATCCAGAAGCCGATGCCGCTGGACAAGGGCATCATCGACGGGCTCGAGGCGAAGCAGCGCGCCGAGCTGGCGAAGGCCACCCAGGAGCAGAAGAACCAGCAGGTCCAGGTCGAGCTGCAGTCGGTCCAGCAGCAGGTCAAGCTGCTCGGCCCGAACGGCTACCTGCTGAAGTCCGCGATCGAGTCCGGCAATATCCAGTTCATGGTCATCCCGCAGAACGGGAACGTCAGCATCCCGGTGCCGACCCCCACCCAGCCGACGCCGAACCAGGGCGGCGGGGGACCGGGCACCACGCAGGTCCCCAACGCCACCCAACCGGCGCGCTAGCTGGACCGCCACGCAGGCAGAACCCCCGTTTTCGAGCGGTTTCGGCCCGATTTCGGGGGTTTTGCCTGCGTGCAGGACCAGATCAGTTGAAGGCGGCCGGGTCGACCGTGATCCAGGTGTGCTTGGCGC
Organism: Kribbella sp.; assembly: GCA_035697365.1. Lineage (GTDB taxonomy): Bacteria > Actinomycetota > Actinomycetes > Propionibacteriales > Kribbellaceae > Kribbella. The sequence continues at coordinate 671 of DASSDE010000159.1, forward strand.
GGGCCAGGACCCGGCCGTCGGCGTCGTACAGCGTGCTCGCGGTGAACGTCTTGCGGCCGTCCTCGCCGAGGTAGCGGCCGAGCGCGACGCATTCCTCGCCGACCTGCGGGCGCGCGTCGATGCACGCGGTCAGCCGGCCGAGGACCGACGGTCGCCCTTCGAGGTCGATGGTCCAGCCGCCGGGGCAGTCGAGGGCCGCCCACAGGTACACCTCGTCGACGAGACCGTCGGTCGCGAGATCCGCCGCGGGCTCCCAGGTGCACGCCGTCCGGCCGTCGCCGATCGGCCCCGGCTTGAGCTGCAGGCCGCGGGAGTTCGCCGGTCCGCAGACGAAGCAAGTCGGGAACGGATGGTCGTGCAGCCCCCGGTACGAGGCCTCGGCCGCGCGGGCCTCTTCGGGCAGTACCGGGTCGATCGTCGCATCGGTCAGGAAGTCGCTGTCGACGGGCACGCCCTCGGCCACCAGTACGTCGCCGTCGGTAAGCCGGCCGTCCGCGAGCTCGAGGTCCTTGTCCAGCGGCGGCGGCATCCGCAGCGTCACCTTCGGGACGTGCGATCCGTCCAGCTCTGCTGCCACCGCGGTCCCGACCAGACCGGCGACGTACCCGCCGTTGCCCGACCGCTCCGGCCCCTGGAACCGCCGCTCGACCCGCACCAAACTCATGGCCCACGACCCTAACCCACTAACAGATTCCACCGGGGCATGCACAGTCCGTGGTGGAGGTGTGAAGGGAGGGGGTGCTGGGAAGAAATGGGGTTCAGAGAAATCTGAGGATTTCTCGGAGATAACCGAGCTGAGCCCTCCAGTTCAAACGACCGTTTGAACTATGCTGACTGCAGGCTACTGCGCGTGAGCAGGTGGGGTGCCTGCGCGAGCGGTGGCCGGGGGGAAGGAGAACTCTGTGGAAACACCGGTCGAAACGACCAGGGAGCGATTGCTCAACGTCGCCGAGCAACGGTTCGGTGAAGGGGGTTATGAAGGGACGTCGCTGCGCGCCATCACGGTCGCGGCGGCCGCGAACATCGCGGCGGTCAACTATCACTTCGGTTCGAAGGAAGCTCTGCTGCGGGCGGCCGTGGCGCGAGCGATGACACCGGTCAACACCGAAAGGCGGCGCCGGCTGGACCAGTTGGAAGCGGGCGGGACGCCGACGCCCGAGGAACTCATCCGGGCGTTCGTGGAGCCCGGGCTGGAGCTGGTGCTGCGCCGGGGCGAGCGCGGTGCCGTGGTCGCGCGGTTCATCGGGCGGATCGCGTTCGACCCGAGCCGGCGGATCCGTGAGCTGTACGCGGCCGAGTCGGATCCGGTCGAGAGCCGGTACCTGACCGCGCTGCAACGGGCGCTCCCGCAGGCGGCACCCGATGCGGTCGCCTTCGGGTACGTCAACATGCAGGGCCTGCTGGCCCTGCACCAGTCGCAGGCCCTCGCCCCGCCGCCGGGTGCCCCCGGCCCCGAGGACCCGGGCAAGCTCGCCGAGAACCTGGTGACCTTCCTGGTCGCCGCCTTCGACCGCGGCCTGCGAACCTGACCCACCGGAAAACTGTGGTTCCCCTGCGCACAGTGGTCCTGTGAGTTTGTCCGGGTTTTGCTCGTGGATGTTCGGACTGGAGGGTAAGCCTGCATAATGGCGCTCCGTGGACCCCTGTGAAGTCGTGGTTGCCGTCGACCTCGGTGGAACCCGGATGAAGTGCGGCCTGGTCGCCGCGGACGGTGCCGTGCTGCACCGCGAGACCAGGCCGACACCCCGGGCCGACGCCCGGGACGGTGGGCGTGCCGTGCTCGATGCGCTGCTGGAGACCGTCGTCGAGCTCGGCCAGAAGGCGACCGCCGAGGGCCATCGGGTGCGTGCCATCGGCGTCGTCGTCCCCGGCGTCATCGACGCCGAGCACGGCACCGTCGGCGCCGAGAACCTGGAATGGGTCGGTACGCCGGTCCTCGCCGAACTGCAGGCAGCGGTCCTGGCGACCGGCGCCGAGGACGTACCGATCGTGCTCGCCCACGACGTCCGCGCCGGCGGGTACGCCGAGTTCCGGCAGGGCGCCCTGGCCGGCACCACGAACTCGATGTTCCTGCCGCTCGGCACCGGGATCGCGGCCGCGATGATCGTCGACGGCTCCCTCGTCAGCGGCGACGGGTACGCCGGTGAGCTCGGCCACTCCAAGTTCATCCACGGCGACGCCGCCGAGCTCTGCGCCTGCGGTCAATGGGGCTGCCTGGAGACGGTCGCGTCCGCCGCCGCACTGGCCCGGCGGTACACCGCACGCACCGGACGGACCGTTGACGGCGCCCGCGAGGTCATGGAGCTGCTGGCGGCGGGAGACCCGGACGCTGCGCAGGTCTGGCAGGACGCACTGGCCGCGCTGATCGACGCACTGGTCCTCTACACGACCTTGGTCGCACCGACCCGGATCGCGATCGGCGGCGGACTGATCGGCGCCGGTGAGACGCTGTTGCAGCCGTTGCGCGAAGGCGTCCACGCCCGGCTCACGTTCCAGCGCGAGCCGGAGATCGTCGCCGCCGTACTCGGCGAGGAAGCCGGCATGCTCGGCGCCGCCCAGATGGCCTGGGACCGCGCCAACGAGGAGGAGACCCGATGACGACGTACCGGGTGGGGCGGGTGGTGACTCCGGACGACGTGCTGGAGAACGCCTGGATCCAGGTGGAGGACGAGGACATCCGCGCGTTCGGCCGCCGGTCCGAGGGGATGCCGGCCGACGGCAAGCGGCCCGAGGATCTGGGCAACGTGACTGTGGTCCCCGGCTTCGTCGACATCCACACGCACGGTGGCGGTGGGTCGACGTACTCGACCACCGATCCCGAGGAGGCGCGCAAGGTCGCGGCCTTCCATTCCCGGCACGGTACGACGACCACGCTCGCCAGCCTGGTGACCGGGCCGCTCGACGAACTGGTCGCGCAGACGGCCTGTCTCGCGGAGCTGATCGAGGACGGCGTGATCGCCGGCGTCCACCTCGAAGGACCGTTCCTGTCGGCCGCGCGCTGCGGGGCGCACGAGCCGTCGCTGCTCCGGCCGCCGCTGAAGGACGATGTCGCCAAGGTGCTCAGCGACGCGGTCAAGATGGTGACGATCGCTCCCGAGCTCGAGAACGGGCTGGACGCGATCCGCCAGGTGGTCGACGCGGGCGCGGTCGCTGCGCTCGGGCACACCGACGCGACGTACGAGCAGATGGTCGCGGGCGCGGACGCCGGAGCGACGGTGGCCACGCACCTGTTCAACGGGATGCGGCCGTTCCATCACCGCGATCCCGGTCCGGTCGGCGCCGCGCTGAACGACGAGCGGTTGCTGCTCGAGGTCATCAACGACGGCATGCACCTGGACCCGCAGGTGGTCCGGGTCGCACTCGCCGCGGCCGGCGTACACCGGATCGCGCTGATCACCGACGCGATGGTCGCCACCGGGATGCCGAACGGCCGGTACCTGCTCGGCAGTCTCGAGGTCGACGTGAAGGACGGTCTCGCAACGCTCGCCCACGGCAGCCACTCGATCGCGGGCAGCACCCTGACCATGGACGTCGCCTACAAGAACGCCGTCCAGGCCGGTGTCTCGCTGGTCGACGCGTCGCGGATGGCGTCGACCACCCCGGCGCAGCAGTTCGGCTGGTACGACGTGGGTTCGATCGAGACCGGGAAGCGGGCGGACCTGGTGCTGCTCGACGACGAGTACGCCGTCCAGAAGGTCATGCGGGCGGGAACGTGGCTGGACTGATCGGGACCGTCACGCTCAACCTCGCGCTGGACGTGACGTACGAGGTCGACCGGTTGCAGGTCGGCGGGAGCCATCGCGTCGACCGGATCCGGCGGCGTGCGGGCGGCAAGGGCGTGAACGTCGCACGAGTCGCCGCCACGCTCGGACACCAGGCGTTGGTACTGGGACTCGTCGGTGGCGTGACGGGCGAGCTGGTCGCGGAGGAGCTGTTCGACGCGGGCCTCACCGCGCTGCTCACACCGATCGCCGGTGAGACCCGCCGTACCGTTGCCATTGTCAACGATGTGGACGGGGACGCCACGATCTTCAACGAGGCCGGCCCGACGGTGACGTCGGACGAGTGGCGCGCCTTCGGGGACCGGATGCCGTGGGGACGGCTCGGTGTGCTCGCGTGCTCGGGCAGCCTGCCGCCGGGGATACCTTCCGGCGCGTACGCCGACCTCGCCGTCCGGGCGCGGCATCACGACGTACTCTCGGTGATCGACGCCGGTGGTGAGGCGCTGAAGGCCGCGGCTGGAGCCGGAGCGGTGGTGCGTGCGAACGCCGCCGAACTGCGTGCTGCGGTTGGCGATGTGGATGTCGAGGACGGTGCGTCCGAGCTGGTTGCGCTCGGTGCCTCGGCCGCGGTGATCACTGACGGAGCACGCGGGATGGTTGCTGCCAGCAAGGAGGGCGTCTGGCGGGCGTTGCCGGTCGAGACCGTGCGCGGAAACCCCACGGGTGCAGGCGATGCCTGTACGGCGGTGGTCGCGGCCGCGGTGGCCGAAGCGCCCGAGCCGGACTGGTCCGTCGTGCTCAAGTCTGCTGTTGCCGCTTCCGCGGCAGCCGTGCTGACGCCCGTTGCCGGCGACATCGATCTGGCCGCGTACCGCCGCTGGCAACCCCAAGTGACTGTGAACTAGGAGGACGCATGCCGTTGGTTTCCGGAGCCGAGGTGG
>DASSDE010000160.1:0-6398 GCA_035697365.1 Kribbella sp.
TCCAGCACGTCGGCGGTGAGCGGCGTCGCACCCCACGAGGTGATCAGTACGTCGGTCCCGGGCAGCGCCGCGCGCAACGCATCGGCGGCACCCGGATCGTCGAGCACGACGATCTCACCGAGCGCCTCGAGCCGCGCCACACTCTCCGGCGCGAACACCATGTCCCGGTACGACGACGTCGCCGCCAGTACCATCCGCAGCTTTTCGGCCATGACCGAATCCTATGCCCGATTCATTGCTCCGCGGACGAAGGCCCGGACGCCGTCGGCGTAGGTGTCCTCGACCGCGAGCACCGACCAGGTGTCGGCGACCGCGGCGACGTGCGGCAGTCGGGACTCCTGCAGGCTGATGCGGAACGCCGGGTTCACCGGCTGACCGTCCGGACGGCGGACGTCCGTCGAGCGGGACCGGACGAGCACCTCGCCGACCGTGTAGTACCAGACGTGGCGGAAGATCTGGACGGCCTGGTCGTGGCTGCAGCCGCTCTCGACAGCCGCGGCGAGAATCGCCTCGACGAACCACCGGGCATCGTCGTCGAACCGGCCCATGAAGCCGTCGACGGTGAGCACCTCGGCCGCCCACGGCCACTCGGCCAGCGTGTCGCGGGCGGCGACGGCGACCGCGACGATGCGTTCGGCCGGATCGTCGGGCAGTTCCGGTCGGGGGATCCGGCCGATGTACTCGTTCAGCATCAGCAGCAGCAGGTCCTCCTTGTCGCGGAGGTGGTGGTACAGCGTCGTCGATCCGATGCCGAGCTCTGCGGCCAGCCGGCGCACGGTCAGCTTCTCCCAGCCGTCCCTGTCGATCAGCTGCCGGGCCGCCGCGAGGATCTGCGCCCGGGACGTGACCGGCGGCCGCCCGGTCCGTCCAGCGGCGGCCGCGGACTTGGGTGAGGTGGGTCGAGGCACGGCTCCCATCATTCCTCCTGGACACCTCCCGGCGGTCGTGTGCTACTTTCGGAACATGTTCCTAAAGTCTACCGGAGCCCGCCCCGGGCTCACCCTGGCGGCCGGGGCCGTCGTGCAGTTCATGGTTTCGCTGGACCTGTCGGTCGTGAATGTCGGTCTCCCGCAGATCGCGAGCGGCCTCGGGTTCAGCGCGGTCAACCTGGCGTGGGTGATCCATGCGTACGCGCTGACGTTCGGTGGCCTGTTGCTGCTCGGCGGCAAGGCGTCCGACCGCTACGGCCGGCAGCGGATGCTGCTGCTCGGGCTGGCCCTGTTCGGTCTGGCCTCGCTGGCCGGCGGCTTCGCACAGAGTCCGGGCCAGTTGATCGCGGCCCGCGCTGTCCAGGGCGTCGGTGCCGCGACGCTGGCGCCGGCCGCGCTCGCGCTGCTCACCGCGACGTTTCCGAGCGGACGGGAACGTGTGCGGGCGTTCGGGATCTGGAGCGCGACGAACGCCGCGGGCGGCGCGATCGGCGTCCTGATCGGTGGTCTGCTTACCCAGTACGTCAGCTGGCGCGCGGTGATGTTCGTGAACGCACCGATGGTGGCGATCGCGGTGCTGATGGTCGCGCGGATCCACGACAGCCGTGCGGCGCAGCCAGGCAGTCGTCCGGACGTACTCGGCGGGTTGCTGGCGACCGCCGGGATGACGACGCTCGTGTTCGGCGTCGTGCGGACCGATCGGCATCCGTGGAGTTCGGCGACCACGCTGCTGACCATTGCGGCTGCCGTGGTGCTGCTCGCCGGCTTCGTGTCCGTCGAGCACACGACGCGGCGCGAACCGCTGCTTCGGCTCGGCCTGCTGGCGAACCGCTCGGTGAGCGGCGCGAACGGCTTCAACCTGCTGGTGGGTGCCGCGATGGCTTCGGCGTTCTACTTCATGTCGCTGTATCTGCAGGAGGTGTTACGCCACGGACCGGCTGTCAGCGGGGTGATGTTCCTGCCGTTCGCACTTGCGGTCGTCGCCGGTTCGTTCCTCGCGATCAAGCTCGGCTACCGGTTCGCGACCCGGGACCTGCTCGTCGGCGGTGCCTTGCTGGCCGCTGCCGGGTTCGGCTGGTTCAGTCTGATCAGCGTGGACGGTTCGTTCCTCGTGAACATCCTCGGCCCGTCGATCCTTGTCGGGGGCGGGTTCGGGCTCTGTCTCGCTCCGCTCGTCTCGACCGCCACCGGTGGCGTCGCACCCGAGGAAGCCGGTACGGCGTCCGGCCTCCTCAACAGCTCGCGGCAGATCGGTGCGTCGCTCGGTCTGGCGGCGCTCGGGACGGTGGCACACGACCGTACGGGCGACCTCGAAACCGTTGGTGCGCTCAACGATGGGTATGCGCTCGCTCTGCGGTTGTGTGCCGTACTCCTGCTGGTGGGCGTGGTGATCGTGCTCGCTGTCCTTCGTCGTACGCCGCCACGCCCAGCTGCACCCGTCAGCGAGTCAGCGTGACGTCGTCGACGAGGAAGGTCGTCGGGGCGCCGCCGTCGTGCTCGCTGCTGTTCCACGCGAGCGTGACGGCCCGGCCCCGGTAGGCAGTGAGATCGACCGACTGCGTCTTGTACGACGAGCCACCGGCCGCGAACGTCCGTACGGTCCGTCCGTCGAAGGTCAAGGCGAGCGAACCGGCACCGCCCGCCGCACGCAGCGCGAACTTCAGCGTCGGGTGGCCGAACGACGGCACCTGTACGCGCTGGCTCAACGTGTCGGTGTGCTCCACACCGGTCCCACCGAGCCACGCGTACCCGAGCCCGCCGTGAGCGTACTGACCGTCGGCGCGGATCACGTCGGGGCTCTGCGTCCAGCCGCCGGCACCGGCCTCGAAGTCACCGTTCACCACCCCGCGCGCACCTTGCCGCGTGCTGACGACCCAGTTCATGACGGTGTTTCCTCGCGCTTTAGTCGAATCTGTCGCGGTGACGGTCACGGAGTACGTCCCGGCCTGCGTCGGCCGGCCGTAGATCAGGCCACTCAGCGGATCGATGCGCAGCCCCGCGGGCAGGCCGGTCGCGGCGTACCGGACGAGCTGCCGGCCCGAGTCCGTTGCGCGGACCCGTTGGACGACGATGTCGCCGACGGCGTTGAACTGCTGCGCTGGCGCCGACACGGTGATGTGGTTCGAGGACGCGGGCGAGGTGAGGGCGTGCAGGCCGTTCGGCGTGCCGAGGCCGGTCGGGCCGTCCCAGCCTGCCTGGGCGGTGCAGAGCGGCGCAGGCGTGCACTCGCCGTTGTTGCCGTCGACAACATCATTGAGGTTGCCGGTGGCCCCGTACGGGTAGCTGGCCGGACGGGACCCCGGTGCAGGGTCACCGGCAAGTGCGTAGGTCGCGGCAACGATCGGTGCGGCCGCGCTGGTTCCGCCGTAAACGGCCCAGCCGGCTCCGCCGGTGGTCTGGTAGACGGCGACGCCGGTGGCCGGGTCGGCCACGGCCGAGACGTCAGCGACCGCGCGCTTGCCGCAGACGTCCGCGGGGATCACCGACTGCCACGCGGGCTTGCCGAGGAACCCGGAGCAGCCTGATCCGGTGCCCTGGCCGGGTCCGGAGTTCCAGACCTGTTCCTTCCAGCCGCGAGCCGAGTCGTCCTTGGTCAGCGACGTACCGCCGATCGCGGTGGTCGCCTCGGAGCTGGCCGGGTACGAGACGCCCGCGTCGTAGTCGTAGTCCCCGGTCGACGCGGTGTAGACGACGCCGTTCGGGTTGAAGTACTCCTTGTCGAGCGCTGTCAGATCGGAGGACTCCGGCCCGCCCCAGCTCAGCGACACGAACTTCGCGCCGAGCCGATCCGCGGTCTTCACGGCCTCGAGCAGGTCGTTGGTGGGGGAGTCGGCCTCGATCAGCGTGATCCCGCAGTTCGGGCAGACCGCGGAGACCGAGTCGAGGTCGAGCGAGATCTCGCCGGACCACGACTGCGACGGTGCCGGCAACGGGCTCGGCAGGCCGTGCTGGTTGAGCTTCTGGAAGCATCCGTTCGCGGTCGTGCACGGCGGCAGGCCGTACTGCTTGCGGTAGACCGCGAGGTCCGCCTCGGCCGTCGGGTCGTCGAACGCGTCCACGATGTAGACCCGCTGACCCTTACCAGCCGTTGCTGACGGCAACTTGTACGCCGACTGCAGGTCGGACGGGCCGTAGCCGGCCGGGGCGTTGCCGAGGCTGCGGAACCCGAGGTCCACCCGGCGCTGCGCGAAGCAGGTGTACTCGCCGGGCTGCACGTGCGGGTCGCAGCTGGCGACCACCTTCGGCGACTCCTGGACGTCGGCTGCCGCTACCGTCGTCGTGCCGGCGACCAGGACGAGCGCGAGCGGGATCGCCAAGCGGCGCAATGAAATCACGGTCGTACTCCTCAGTGGATCTGGGCGGTCGTCTGCTGCCAGCTCGCGCCGGCATCATGGCTGACCCAGAGCTGCGTGTTCTGGGTGTACGCCGCGTCGCGCTCGACGAGCCACGCGGTCGTAGGGTTCTGTTGCACGAGATCGTGGATGTGCTCGCTGTTCTCCAGCCACTCCTGGTCGATCCGCCAGGCCTTCGACAGCGTCGGGCGGTTGTAGACCAGGCTCGCGGTCAGCGTCGTCAGCATCACGGCACCGTCCGGGTTCACGGACAGCTGGCTGGCCAGACCGAGTCCGCCGGGGATCGCGTCGTACCGGAAGGTCTTGCCGCCGTCGCCGGAGACCATCAGGGTCTTGTCGGAGTGGCCGCGACCCGCGTTCGCCAGGCAGAGCACGAACACCCGGCCCGGTCCGTTCGTCGCGATGTCGCTGACACCGGCGTCGCCGCCTTCGGCGCAGGCGACCGGGGTGGTCGAGCGGACCTTGCCGTTGCTGATGGTGGTGAGCCGGCCGGGACCGATGTACGGGGCCGCCAGGAAGTAGACGGTCGAGCCGATGGCGTCGATTGCGACGTGGTCGGAGGCGTCCACCTGGACGTTGACCGGCTTCCAGCCGGTGGACTTGCCGGCCGGTGCGCGCCACACCTTGAGCGGGCGCTCGTCGCAGACGCCGGACCCGATCTCGCAGCCGGACGTGACGACGTACGTGCCGTCCTGGGCCGCGAACAGGTCCAGGACCTTGGCGTCACCACCTGGGAGGTCGACCTGCGTCCAGCTCTTGCCGCCGTCGCGCGTGACCTCGAGGAACGGGTCGTACGCCCAGCCGAACTTCTTGTTGGCGAACTGCAGGCTGGTGAGACCGGGCTCGCCGCTCTTGGCCAGCCCGTTGTGCAGCCGGCCCGCGGCCGTCCAGGTATTGCCGCCGTCGTGGGTGGAGAGGACCTCGGCCGGGCAGGTGGTGGCCGTGTCGCACGTGACGCCGCCGAGCAGGTAGCCGTCGGTCGGCGTCGGCCAGACAATCGACTGCGGGGCGAACGCGGGTTGGCTCGGATCGGCGGTGGCGACGTCGGCTCCGGAACCGACCAGGAGCGCAGTGGCGACGGTGCCTGCCAGAGCCACCGCCAGACGACCGGGATGCAGACGCACAGTTCACTCCTCGGACAGACGACGTTTCCTGGGACACGCTAAGCCCAGATCCGGCCGGTTCGCCGCCCATTTCGGCCAAATGCCGATCCCGGCCATCTAAGGTGCTGAGGGTGGCTGAGTGGGAAGCAGTTGGACTGTCAGGGATCGATGCTCAGGTGTATCGGCAGCTGCTGCGCGATCCGGGGGTCGGTGTCGGTCAGCACAGCGAGGTGCTCGAGCTGCCGGAGGACGAGATCGCGGCGGCGATCGGGCGTCTGGTGGCGGCCGGGCTGGTGCGGTCCGGGTCGGAGGCTGCGCCGGCGCCGGTCGACCCGCGGTCGGGGCTCGGGATGCTGGTGCGCGAACGCCGGGCGGCGCTCGACGGCGTCGCCGCGATGACCGACCAGTTGGCCCGGGAGTTCAGCGCCGGGCAGTTGCAGGCCGAGCCGTCGCGGCTGATCGAGATCGCGGTCGGGCGGGAGGCGATCGAGGCGCGGATCGACGACATGCTGCGCGGCGCCACCGAGCAGGCGGTCGGCACCGACACGCCGCCGTACGTCGCCGACGGCAGCAGCCAGGTGTCGAGCGCCGAGCTCGGGTTGCTCGAGCGTGGCGTGCGGTTTCGCGCGATCTATGCCGCCGAGGTGCTGGATCATCCGGGGTGGGTCGAGCGGCTGCGGTCGATGGCCGAGCGTGGTGAGCAGTCCCGAGTGCTGCCGCAGGTGCCGGTCAAGCTGCTGATCGTCGACGGGACGACGGCCATGTTGCCGCTGGCCGGTGGCTCGTCACGTTCGGGGCAGCCGCGCGCGGTGGTGGTCAGCGACTCAGCGTTGACGAGTGCGCTGCAGGTGCTTTTCGACCAGTTGTGGGGTCAGGCGACGCCGCTGCGGCTGGCTGCGAGCGCCGATCCGAACCAGACACTGATCAACCTGCTCGCGAGCGGAATGAAGGACGAAGCGATCGCGCGGCAGCTCGGAGTAAGCGGCCGCACCTTGCGCCGGCGGATCGCCCAG
>DASSDE010000161.1:0-3810 GCA_035697365.1 Kribbella sp.
CCGAGTTTGCTCCAGCGGCCGGCCGGCCAGACGATGGCGATCGCCCGTCCGGTGACCTTGTCGAGCGGCACGAAGGCCGCGTCGCCCTGGTTGCCGCCGTTCGCGTCGAGGTCCTGCAGATGGACGCGGGAGTCGCCGGACGCGGAGCGGTGGTCGCCCATCACGAAGATCCGGCCGGCCGGGACGGTGACCTGGAAGTCCATCTGGGACGGGGCGTCGCCCGGATACAGGTAGCTGGTCTCGTCGAGGGGCTGACCGTTCACCAGCAGGCGGCCCTTGGAGTCGCAGCACGCGACTTTGTCGCCCGGCATGCCGATCAGGCGCTTGATCAGGTGGCCGTGGCTGGAGTCCGGCAGCAGACCGACGATCTCGAAGAACCGGCCGACCGAGCCACGCTTCTGACCGCTCTCTTCCGCGCCCAGCCAGCCGCCCGGATCCTCGAAGACGACCACGTCACCGCGCTTGACGTCGGTGAGCTTCTCGACCACGACCCGGTCACCGACCAGCAGCGTGTTCTCCATCGACTCGCTCGGGATGATGAACATCTGCCCGACGAACGCCCGCAGGATCGACGAAACGATCAGGGCGCCGACCACGATCAGGACGAACTCGCGAGCTGCCGCCGCGAACCCTGAGCGGTGGGCGGGTTTGGCGTCCGTCTTGGTCGGTGTATCTGTCACTTCTTCAGCCCCGGCTTCTTGAAGGTATCCGGAGGACGCAGCATCGTCATCCGGTCAGACGGCCAGATTATGCAACAGGCCCGGCCCACCACGTTCTCGACCGGGACGAAGCCGCCGCCGGGCCCGCCCATATGGGCGCGGGAGTCGGCCGACTCGGCCCGGTTGTCGCCCATCACCCACAGATGGCCGGCCGGGACCAGCACGTTGAAGGGCACCTCGGACGGTTTGGCGTCCTTGAGCAGGTACTCCCGCTCGTCCAGCGGGATGCCGTTCACGGTGATCTGCCCCTGCTTGTCGCAGCAGATCACCCGGTCGCCGCCGATGCCGATCACCCGCTTCACCAGGTGACCCTCACCGCTGCGCGGCAGGATGCCGACGAACTCGCCGATCCGGCGCAGCGTGCCGGGCTGCGGCTCGGCCTCCTGCAGCCAGTTGGCCGGGTCCCTGAAGACGACGATGTCGCCGCGATCGACGTCGCGGTGCATGTAGCTGACCTTCTCGGCGAGGATCCGGTCGTCCTTGGTCAGGGTGTCGTACATCGACTCCGACGGGACGTAGAACGCCTCCGCGACCAGCAGCCGCAGGACGACCGTGATGACGAGCGCGAGCACCGTGACGGTGCTCATCTCGACCAGCAGGCTGAGCAGCGGATTCCGCTGCTTCAGCCTACGGTGGCGTCCCTTGCTACGACCCGCCCTTTTGGAAACCGGGCGCGGGCGAGCGCGAGTCGCGGTGCTCGGCGCCATCGGTGACCGTCGTCGTTACGCGGCGTCAGGAGGCCGGAACTTCGCGCTTCTCCTTGATCTTCGCCGCCTTGCCGCGCAGCTCGCGCAGGTAGTACAGCTTGGCGCGGCGGACGTCGCCGCGGGTGACGACCTCGACCTTCTCGACGATCGGGGTGTGCAGCGGGAAGGTCCGCTCGACACCGACGCCGAAGCTGACCTTGCGGACCGTGAAGGTCTCCTGCAGGCCACCACCCTGGCGCCGGATCACGACACCCTTGAACACCTGGACGCGGGACCGGTTGCCTTCGACGACCTTCACGTGCACGTTCACGGTGTCACCGGCGCGGAAAGCCGGGAGGTCGTCGCGCTTGCTCGCGTTGTCGAGCTCGTTCAGGATGTTGCTCATCTTCAGGTGTCTCTTCCTCGCGCGTGCCACAGGTCACCCACGAATCTCGGTGGTGATGAAGTCATCAGAAGGCTGCCGGTCGGTGGTCACCCCCTGTGGCAGGAGCACCGAAGGGCAGCAACAGGCAATCTTGCCATACGCCCCACACGGTGACGAAATCAGCCGTGTTGGACTACTTACGGCGACGGCGCTTCGCCAGGTGCACCAGGTCGACCTTCGGTGTCTGCGCCTCCCGGCTGACCTCCCGGTACCCCGCCTTCCGGTACAGCGCCAGATTCCGGTCGCTCAACGCGCCGGTGTCCAGCGCGTACGACGCGACGTCCGCCGGCGCGAGCTGCTCAGCGGCGCGCAGCAGCCTGACGCCGAGTCCACGGCCCTGCCAGTCCGGGGCGACCATGAGCCGCTCGACATGCCCCACCCCGTCATCCACGACCAGCTGGACCGAGCCGACGATGCGGGTACCTGCCACGGCCTTCAGCACGTTCCCACGCTCTATGCGGGCCGTGGTGGCCGCAGGGTCGTCCGTCAGCGGCGGGATCGTGTAGTCGTCGTACAGCCGCGCCTCGGACAGGAACGCGGCGAGCTGCAGCACGTGGATCTCCCCCGCGTCAGCCGCCGTGGCCGGGAGGATGCGGACGCCCTCGGTCGCCTCGCTCTTCCCCGCGAGTACGTCTCCCCAGGCAGCCAGCAGGTCGGGCCGCCGTTCAGCCGTACGACGTACTGACTCCTCGTGGTGCCAGTCGGCGATCAGGCCGTGGTTCCCGGACAGCAGGACCTCGGGTACGTCGTGCCCGCGCCAGGCCGGTGGCTTCGTGTAGACCGGGTACTCGAGCAGGCCGTCGCCGGAGTGGGACTCCTCCGCGAGGGACTCCGGGTTGCCGATCACACCAGGCAGCAGGCGCGCGACGGCCTCGACCATGACGAGTACGGCGACCTCACCACCGTTGAGTACGTAATCGCCGATGGACACCTCGTCGACGCGCATCCGCTCGGACGCGTACGCCGCCACGCGGGCGTCGATGCCCTCGTACCGGCCGCAGGCGAAAGCCAGCCACGGCTCGGTGGCCAGCTCGTACGCCAGGGACTGGGTGAACGGGCGTCCGGCCGGCGTCGGGACGATCAGCCGGGGCTGCGCGGGACCGTCCGGGGGCGCCAGCGCGTCCAGTGCCTGGCCCCAGGGCTCCGGCTTCATCACCATGCCTGCTCCGCCGCCGTACGGGGTGTCGTCGACGGTCCGGTGCCGGTCGTGGGTCCAGTCGCGCAGGTCGTGCAGGTGGACGTCCAGCAGACCGCTCTTGGCCGCCTTGCCGACGAGGGAGACGTCGAGAGCGGCCAGGTATTCCGGGAAGATCGTGACGACGTCGAGTCTCATCCGTCGGCTTCCGAGGTCTCCGCGACGTCAGCGCCCTCAGGGTCGAGCAGGCCGGGCCGGTCGGCCACGACGACGTACTGCTTGTCGATGTTGATCTCCGGGACAAGCTCCTCGACCAGCGGGACGAGTACGGCGTTGCCCGCGGTACGGCGGATCTCCAGGAGGTCCTGGGACGGGAGGTGGACGACGTCGATCACCTCGCCGGCTTCGGCGCCGTCGGTGGTGCGGACCGCGAGACCGATCAGCTCACGGTCGTAGTACTCCTCGGGGTCCTCGGGACGCTCGTCGGCGTCGACCTCGGACTGGACGACCAGGTTGCGCAACTGCTCCGCGGCGGTCCGGTCCGGGGCCTCGGCGAACTTCACCAGCAGCCGGCCACTGTGCCAGCGGGTGGATTGCACGGTGAGGGTCCGCGGCGGGTTGGTGGTCGTGACAAGCTTCGCACCGTCCGCGAAGCGCAGATCAGGGTCGTCGGTACGGACGATCATCCCGATCTCGCCCTTGATCCCATGCGCCCGGCCGATCTGGCCGACATTCACCAGCACCGCAGTTCCTCTCGAAAAGCCCTAATAGCAACGGCACAGTCTAGAGGTCCGTTTGGAGGGTGATGCTCTTCGGGACGAAGCC
>DASSDE010000162.1:0-2157 GCA_035697365.1 Kribbella sp.
ACGCCCGCGACCAGGATCCGGCCGTTGTGCCGGATCACCTCGACCGGCGCGTCGAAGAGCTCGCTGAGTACGTCGGTCGTCATCACCTCGTCGGGCGCCCCGATCCGGAACCGGTGGTTCGCGATGTAGAGCACCCGGTCGACCTTGTCGAGGATCGGGTTGATGTCGTGGGTGACGAACAGGACGCCGAGATCGAGCCGCCGGCGGGCGTCGTCGACCAGGTCGCTGACCAGCCGTTGGTGCGGCAGGTCCAGCGACAGCAGCGGTTCGTCACACAGCAGCAGACGCGGCTCGGCCGCGAGCGCCTGCGCGATCCGCAGCCGCTGCTGCTCACCACCCGACAGTGACGACAGTGGTGTGGACGCGTACGCCTCCGCGCCGACCGACGACAGCAGCTGGTTGACCCGCTGCCGGCGTCGCCGCGACGGGATCGGCACGCCCCACCGGTGCCCGTCCAGTCCCAAGGCGACCACGTCCCGGCCGCGCAGCGGTACGCCGTCGTCGGCCAGGCGTTGCTGCGGGATGTATCCGATCCGCCGGTCACCGCGGCGCACGGGCGTACCGAGGAAGGTCGCAGTGCCGGACCACAACGGGGTCTGTCCGAGGATGACCTTGAGCAGGCTCGACTTGCCGGAGCCGTTGGCCCCCAGGACGGCGATCAGCTCCCCGCTGCGTACCTCGAGATCGAGGCCCTCCCAGAGGGTGCGGGACCCGAAGCCGAGCGCGGCCTGCTCCAGGGTCAGCAGAGCGCTCATTGGCCGAGCGCGGTGCCGACCGCGGCGAGGTTCGCCGACATCCAGCCGACGTAGTCCTTCCCGCTGGGCAGCGTCTCGGTCACCGGCACCACGGGGATGCCGTTCTGCTTGGCGGCGTTCAGGACCTTCTCGGTCTCCGGGCCGGCGGTCTGCGCGTTGTAGGCGAGGAGCTTCACCTGGTGCTTGGTGTAGAGCTGCAGGGTCTCGTCCAGAACCTTCGCAGGTACGTCGGTGTCCTCCTCGATCGCCTCGCTGAACTCGTCCGGGGTCTTGTTCTGCAGGCCGGCCGCGTCGAGCAGGTAGAGCGGCACCGGTTCGGTGATGGCAACCGGCTGACCGGCGTACTTCCCCTTGAGGGTGGCCTCCTGCTGCGTGAGCCCGTCGAGCTTCTGCTTCAGGTCGGCGGCATTCTGCTGGAAGGTCGACGCGTCCGCAGGAGCAGCCTTCGCGTACGCCTGCTGCAGCTGGTCGACGACCTTCGCGACGGTCGGGAAGTCGTACCAGACGTGCTCGTTGAGCTCCTCGCCGGCGGCGGCCTTCTTGCCCGAGATGGTGACCGCGTTCAGCACGGTGGCCGAGGTGTTCTTCGCGCTCTTCAGCATCCGGTCCATGAAGTCGTCGTACCCGCCGCCGTTCTCGATCACGACCGCCGCGTCGGTGAGCGCCAGCTGGTTGCGCGTGTTGGCCTCGTACTCGTGCGGATCGGCGTCCGGGCTGGTGATGATCGAGGTGACCTCGACCTTGTCGCCGCCGACGCGGCCGGCCAGGTCGCCCCAGACGTCGGTCGAGGCGACCACCTTGATCTTCGCGCCACCGGAGGACGACGACGAGGCGGGACTGGCGTCGTCGCCCGGCGAGCAGGCACTCACCCCCAGCACGGCGACAACGGAGGCAGCGGCGACAACGGGCAGGGCGAACAGTCTGCGATTCACGACAGGACCAACTTTCGAGCGGAATGAAATGACAACCGTTATCATTATCGCATGAAGGGTCGAGCGCAAACCGGGAGGGCACGGCAGCCGATGTGCTGGTCGTGTGGTGGGCGATCGGAGCGCTCCTCATCGGCAGATCGACAGGAGGTGCCGGGCCTCGGTCGGTCGGCGCCTAGTGCACGGGAGCGTCAAAGTGCCAACTGCGTACGGCGTCTCGCGGTGTGCTACCTGTCGAACTGCAGATCGCCAGGCCGAGCGACTCCCGCGCCGACCAGCTGCGAGGTTGACCGCTGACATGGTGGGTTCGCGTAGCGCATGCCGGCGGTCAACCCATCAACAGTGGAGTCAGCCGCTGAAATTGACCCGGCCGGACCTGTCCAGCCTCACATGAGCCGGGGATGCCGGTCGCTCTCGGAATCACAGTCAGAGCCCCGCCACGGTGGACCGGCTGAGGGACCAGTCACGACCCC
>DASSDE010000163.1:0-4945 GCA_035697365.1 Kribbella sp.
CAAGCACGTGCTCTGCGAGAAGCCGCTGGCGATCAACCGCGCGTGGGCCGAGGCGATGATCGAGGCCGCGGTCCGCAATGACGTCTTCCTGATGGAGGCGTACATGTACCGGTGCCTGCCGCAGACCAAGCTGATCACGCAACTGGTCCGCGACGGCGAGCTCGGCACGGTGCACTCGATCCAGGCCACGTTCGCGTTCGCTGCCGGGTACAACCCACAGAGCCGGATCTTCGCCGACGAACTGGCCGGCGGGGGCATCCTCGACGTCGGGGGCTACCCGGTGTCGATGGCCCGGCTGATCGCGGGGGTGGCGACCGGGAAGCCGTTCGCGGACCCGGCCGCGGTGAACGCGGTCGGTACGGTCGGCGAGACCGGTGCCGACGAATGGACGGCGGCGACGCTGTTCTTCGACGGCGGCGTCACCGCGCAGATCACCACCGGAGTCCGGCTGTCGGACGACAACCAGGTGCGGATCTACGGCAGCAAGGGTTATCTCCAGGTCGACGACCCGTGGTTCGGCGGCGACGGCAAGCCGAACAAGGTCGTCCTGCACAAGGTGGGGGAGGAGCCGCGGGAGCTGTCCGCGGAGCCTGCCCTGATCTACACCGCGGAGGCCGAGGCGGTGCAGGCGGCGATCGCCGCCGGCGCGAAGGAGGCGCCGGAGATGAGCTGGGCGGACACGCTCGGCAACCTCACCGTCCAGGACCAGTGGCGGGCGGCGATCGGGCAGCAGTATGCCAGCGAGCGGGACGACGCGATCATCCCGACCGCGACCGGGCGCCCGTTGGCCAAGCGCAGCGACGCCCCGATGACGTACGGCCACGTGCCGGGCGTCGACAAGCAGGTGTCGCGCCTCGTGATGGGCGTGGACAACCAGCAGACGTTGCCGCACGCCGCGGTGATCTTCGACGACTTCGTCGAGCGCGGCGGTACGACGTTCGACACGGCGTACATCTACGGCGGCGGCCGTGGCGAGAAGCTGCTCGGGCAGTGGATGACGTCGCGGGGCAACCGGGACGACGTCGTGGTGATCGGGAAGGGTGCGCACACGCCGTACTGCGATCCGGAGTCGATCACGCGGCAGCTGCACGAGAGCCTCGAGCGGCTGCAGACCGACCACGTCGACCTGTACTTCATGCACCGGGACAACGAGGAGATCCCGGTGTCGGAGTTCGTCGACGTACTGGACGAGCACTTCAAGGCGGGCCGGATCAAGGCGTTCGGGGGGTCGAACTGGTCGCTGGAGCGGTTCGACGAGGCGAACGCGTACGCCGAGGCGAACAGCAAGCAGCCGTTCACGCTGCTGAGCAACCACCTCAGCCTCGCGCGGGCGTACGACGTCCCCTGGGCCGGCTGCCGGCACGTGTCGGACGACGCGTCGCAGGCGTGGCTGCGGGAGCGGCAGGTCGCGCTGTTCCCGTGGTCGAGCCAGGCGCGCGGGTTCTTCACCGGACGGGCCAAGCCGGAGGACACGTCAGACGCCGAACTGGTGCGCTGTTTCTACTCCGACGACAACTTCCGTAGGCTGGACCGGGCGCGGGAGCTGGCGGCCGCGAAGGGCGTCGAGCCGACGGCCGTCGCGCTGGCCTGGCTGCTGCACCAGCCGTACCCGGTGTTCCCGCTGATCGGGCCGCGGCACGTGAGCGAGACGCGGACCTCGACCCCTGGTCTGTCAGTGACGCTGACGGAGGAGGAAGTGGCCTATCTCACTGCCTAGGAGGGCCTGGGCAGCCGAATTGGTCGTGTGCTGACACGCATGTAACATGATCTGTCGGAGTCACGACCCTGAACACGGAGAATCATGTCTAAGAAGTGCGATGTCTGCGGCAAGCAGCCGACGTTCGGCAACAGCGTTGCCCGTCTGGGTAAGGGCGCGATGATCCGCCGGGTCAAGGCTCGTACGCCGCGGCGGTTCAACCCCAACATTCAGCCGGTGCGGGCGCTCATCAAGGGCACCCCGACCCGCATGAAGGTCTGCACGTCCTGCATCAAGGCCGGCAAGGTCCAGCGCGTCGTCGGCTGACCCAGCTTTCTCCGTGTAGGGCTTTCGCAGTAGGCGCCCGGGGCTACCCCCGGGCGCCTACTCGCGTTTTCCCACCTGTACGCCGGTCAGCTGTTCAGCGGCGGTGGGCGATGACTGTGATCTCGTTGCGGTTGTGGTGGAGCTGGCGGGCGTGGAGTATGTCGTACTGCTCGCCGAGGACCTTGAGGCCGCGGCGGGCGCCGTCGAGCGGGTTCTTGCCACCGCCCTTGAGCGTGACGATCGCAAGGCCGCCGCTGTGCAGGTGGGCGGCCGCGTCGAGCATCATCCGCGCGCTGGTCACCTGGTCCATGCGCATGTCGTTCACCACGACGTCGAACCGGACCCGGTTGGCCGCGAAGAACCGCCCGGCGGTGGTCGCCTCGTGATGGATCCGCCGGTCGCCGCGCAGCCGCGGGTCCAGTGAGCCGGGATCGACCGACCACACCTCCTGCCCGTGCAGCCGCAGGATCCGCGTCCAGCCACCTGGCGAGGCGCCGAGGTCCAGGGCGTTCCCGCCGTTCGGCAGGTCCAGCCCGAACGTTGCGATCGCCTCCTCCAGCTTGAACTCCGACCGCGACACCCGTTCCTCGCCCCGCGCCAGCCGCATCTGCCCACCAGGCCAGTCCGACAGGCTGTCCGCGAGCCGGTTCACGCCGATCAGCAGCTGCTTGCCGGCGACGACCCCCGACACCACGACGTCCTGTCCGGAGCGCTCGGCGGCAACGCCGCGGCTCTCCAGGGCGCCGGCGATCAGCCGCCGGTACGAGCCGCCGGTGCCCGCGCCGTCGATCCAGGTCTGTACGGCGACCGTCCGCGCCGACAACTCCTCGAGCAGCGTCGTGGCCAGCTCGGACTCGGCCGGCATTTCGTCGAGCGGGTAGCCGGCGACCTCTCGCGTCAGGTGCCGGACGAACATGATCCGCCCCGCATCGCACGCCGCGGCCAGCTCGCCAACGGGGACCCCGTCGACCCGCCCGAGCTCCGCCCCGACCCGCTTGACCCGCACGTCCCGCCCGAACTCGCCCCGCAGCTCGCGCACAGCCAACTCGTAACTGTCGGCCGCGGCCGAGAACAACACACTCCTGCCGCCGCTCACCCCGGAACCGTACCGAACGACTGGACGTAGTCATGTACGTAGCCGCCCGCGCACGCCTGGAACCCCGCGCCGCGTCGGTGCCGGAGGGGACCACTACCCGTCGTTCGGTACGCGTTAGCCTTCCGGGCGTGGAGGAATTGACGGTTGAGGTGCTGCGCGCCTGGGCCCGGACCGCGCTGGCCGATCTGGCCGGGGCGCGGACCCGGATCGACGAGCTGAACGTGTACCCGGTCCCGGACGGTGACACCGGCACGAACCTCTACCTGACCTGGGAAGCCGCCTGCGACGCGCTGCCCAAGGGCGAGCTGACCTTTACCGAGGCGATCCAGGCGTTCGGCCGCGGCGCACTGCTCGGCGCCCGCGGCAACTCCGGCGTGATCACCTCCCAACTGATCCGCGCCTGCGGCCTCCGTCTCGACGAGAACCTCCCGCACGACCGGGCCGAGGGCGTTCTCGCCGACCCCGGGATGAGCGAGGCAGCCGCCTTCGCCGACGCCCTGCGGTACGCCGCCGACGCCGCGTACGGCGCGGTCGCGCAGCCCGTCGAGGGCACGATGCTGACCGTCGCCCGGGCTGCCGCGACCGGCGCGATGACCGCCGCGAACGACGGCAAGGCGCTCGCTGACGTGTGCCTCGCGGCCGTCGCCTCCGCCCGGCAGGCGCTCACCAGAACCACCGACCAGTTGGAGGTACTGCGGCGCGCGGGTGTCGTCGACGCCGGGGGAGCTGGGCTGGTGGTGATCCTCGGCGCGATGGAGTCGGTCCTCACCGGGCGACACGTGCGCGTCGACGTACCGGCACGGCTTGAGCCGCAGGAGGACGCCGACGGCCTGTGCCCACCGAGGCTGCAGGACGAAGGGCCAGCGAGCCAGGACGGGCCGGCGTACGAGGTGATGTATCTGCTGGACGCAGCGGACGGCAAGATCGGCGACTTCCGGCAGGCGCTGGCCGCGCTCGGCGACTCGGTCGTCGTGGTCGGCGGCGACGGGCTGTGGAACGTCCACGTCCACACCGACGACGTCGGCGCCGCGATCGAGCACGGCATCGACATCGGCCGGCCGCACCGGATCCGGGTCACGCACTTCGAGGACCAGGCACACCACCACGACCCGGCCCCGGGCCGCGCCGTGATCGCGGTCGTCGCCGGCGACGGGCTGGCCGGGCTGTTCGCCGAGGCCGGCGCGCGGATCATCCGCGGCGGTCCCGGCCGGCGCTGTTCGACCGGCGAGCTGCTGCAGGCGATCGAGCAGTCGCAGGCGACCGAGATCGTGATCCTGCCCAACGACCACGATTCGATCGCGGTCGCCGAGGCCGCCGCCACCGCCGCGCGTCAGGACGGCATCCGGGTCGCCGTGATTCCCACGCGCGCGCAGGTCCAGGGGCTGGCCGCGATCGCCGTCCATGATCCGGAACGCAGCTTCGACGACGACGTCGTGCACCAGTCGGCCGCCGCCGGGCAGACCCGCCACGGCGCGGTGACGATCGCGGTGAAGGACGCCTGGACGATGGCCGGCCGCTGCCGGATCGGCGACGCGCTGGGCGTCGTCGACGGTGATTTCGCGCTGATCACCGATGATTTGCAGGCGGCCGCGCTGCAGGTGGCCGACCGGCTGCTCGGTGGCGGTGGCGAGCTGCTCACGATCGTCACCGGCCGGGACGCCGACCCCGCGCTGGCCGTCGCGGTCGAGCGGCACGTCCGCCGGCAACGCAAAGATGTCGACGTCGTGGTGTACGACGGAGGGCAGGACAGGTACCCGTTGCTGATCGGGGTGGAATGACGGTGTTGACATGAAGGCCGACATGGACCGGAAGCTCCGCGACTTCCT
>DASSDE010000164.1:0-4693 GCA_035697365.1 Kribbella sp.
AGCACGGTCGCGACGCCGATCGTCCCGTGGCCGCACATCGGCAGGCAGCCGGACACCTCGATGTACAGCACACCCCAGTCCGCGTCCGATCGCGTCGGAGGCTGCAGGATCGCGCCGCTCATGGCGGCGTGACCACGCGGCTCGTTCATCAGGAACAACCGCAGATCGTCCAGGTGCTCCATGAAGTACTCACGGCGCTCCGCCATCGTCGCCCCGGGCACCACGCCGACCCCGCCGGTGACGACCCGGGTCGGCATCCCCTCGGTGTGCGAGTCGATGGCGGTGATCGTCCGGACCGACCTCATGCCTGCCTCATCTCAGCGACTCCACGGCCTTCTTCATGTCCTGCTCCAATTGCGTGACGTGCTCCGGTACGAGCGGCCCGCGCGGCGGCCGGCACGGTCCGCCGAACCGCCCGACGTAGTCCATGCCGTACTTGATCGCCTGTACGAACTCGGTCCGCGAATCCCACCGGAACGCGGCGACCAGCGGCTCGTACAACGCCCGGGCCTCCTCCAGCTTGCCCTGCGTCGCAAGCTCGAACAACTGGACCGATTCCTTCGGGAACACGTTCGGGAAACCGGCGAACCAGCCGGTCGCGCCCATCAGCAGGGCCTCCAGGGTCAGGTCGTCCGCGCCCGCGATCACAGCCAGGTCGGGGGCCAGCTCACGGATCTCCAGGATCCGCCGGACGTCACCGGAGAACTCCTTCACCGCAACGACATTCTCGATCTGGGCGATCTCGGCGAGCAGGTCCGGCGTCAGGTCGACCTTGGTGTCGAGGGGGTTGTTGTAGACCATCACCGGGAGGCCGGCCTTCGACACCTCGGTGAAGTGCGCGATCACCTCGCCGCGGTTCGCCCGGTACATCGTCGGCGGCAGGCACAGCACGCCGGTGGCACCGTCCTCGGCCGCCTTCTCCGCCCACGCCCGCGCCTGGTGCGATCCGACGCCATGCACGCCGACGATCACGATGCCGTCGTCGCCGACGGCTTCGATCGCGGTCCTCGCCACAGCGCGGCGCTCGTCGTCGGACAGCGACGAGTACTCACCGAGGGAACCGTTCGGTCCGACGCCGCGGCAGCCGTTGTCGACCAGCCAGCGGCAGTGCTCGGCGTACTTGTCCAGATCCGGCCGCAGTCCCGCCGGCGCCGCCGCATCCTCGGCATACGGGAGCGCGGTCGCAACGACCACGCCCTCCAGCTTCTCGCTCATTCTTCCTCCATAAGTGCCGGCCCGACTGCCGGCCCGACTGCCGGCTTGGTGCCTGCTGGTTGCGCGGCCTCGGCCGCCGCCAGATCCCGCAGCCTCACTGGTACGGCGATCGGTCGTTTCATGCTTGGTCCGGGTACGTCGCCGGGGCCCGCGAGCAGGGCGGCGACGGTGCGCGAACACACTCGGCCCTGGCACATCCCGAGCCCTGCGCGACTGCTGAGTTTCATTGCCCGGCCGTCGGCCAGCCCGCGCGCCTCCGCGGCACCTTCGAGCTCACCACGCGTCACTTCTTCACACCGGCAGACGAGCGTCTCCGCAGTACTCCAGCTCTTCCACCCGTCCCGCACCGGATAGGCCGCCGCCAAAGCAACAGCAAACCGGCGTCCCTTGTCCACCACGCCTCGGATCTCACGATCCCGGCCTGCCTCCAGGGTGTCAGGCGCGTGGGTGGCGGTTCGGGTGTGGTGGGCGGCGGCGGTGCCGGCGAGGGTGCCTTCGGCGGTGGAGAGGGCGGCGCCGCCGATGCCGGTGAGTTCGCCCGCCGCAAAGATGCCTGGGGTGCTGGTCTGCTGGTTGGCATCGACCGACACGGCTGGGCCACCGTCCGGGCCGGTGGTGAGATTGCAGCGGGCGGCGACGGCGAGCTCGAGGTTGGCGGTGAAGCCGAATCCGACGCAGAGCGCGTCAACCTCGACTCGGCGTTCACTGCCGGGGATCGGGTGCCAGTTGTGGTCGAGCCGGGCGACGGTGACCGCCTCGACGTGGGCGGTGCCGTGGGCGGCGATCACGGTCCAGCCGTGGCGGAGTGGTACGCGGTGGCGGGCGAGCAATGCGCCGTACCCGACGGCTTCCTTGAGCTTGCCGGGGGCAACTGATGGATCGGTGGACCAGCCCTTGCGGACCGTCTTCAGTGAGTTTGCCTCAAGGAGAGCGACGACGTGTGCGCCGACGCCGATCAGTGATTCGGCGACCGGTAACAGGAACGGGCCGGTGCCGGCGACGAGAACCCGATGGCCGACCGCGATGCGCTGTCCTTTGGCGAGGGCTTGCGCTGCGCCCGCGGTGTAGACGCCGGGGAGATCCCACCCTGGGAACGGAAGGACGCGATCGTACGCCCCGGTTGCGAGGACGATCGCCTTCGCGTCGATCGGGAACGGTTGCCGTCCGGTCGAATCCGCCGGTCCGGTCTGCGCCCAGAGCCGTTGGTCTTCGAGGGCCCAGATCGAGGTGTCGGGCAGATAGGTGATCCGTGGGTGAGCGACGAGCCGATCCCGTTGGGCGGCAAACGACCTCCACTCATGTTGCAGACGATCCGGCCGGCGCGCGGCGAACTCGGCGGCGAGCTGCCTGTTGTACTGCCCGCCGAGGGCACGGCCGTTGTCCACAAGCAGCACGCCCGCCCCAGCGTCCGCCGCAGCAAGCGCAGCTGCAATCCCGGCCGGCCCAGCGCCCACCACCACAACCTCCCCCGCCCGAGCGCCAGACGGCGCGACAGGTGCTCCCCCGGTCGGAACGTTGGTGGTGGGGAGGGTCGCGCCTGGTTGGGTTGTCAGGTCGTCGCCGGGGGTGATGGTGCGTTGGCAGGCTCGGACGTCGGGGAGGCCGTTGACGGTGATGAGGCAGTCGTGGCAGGCGCCGATGCCGCAGAAAACTCCTCGTGAGCGGCCGTGGACCCGGGTCGTGCGCCAGGTGTCGTGACCGTTCGCGAGCAGCACGGCAGCGACTGTCTGACCGGCGTACGCCGTGACGGGTTGCCCGTCAACGGTGACGTCGAGCGCCGGTGGCGTACCGGGCTCGGCGGGGTCGCCGGAGGTCGGGCGCAGATAGGAGGTCATGCGGCGATCACCGCCGGACGGTCGACGCGGAACGGCGCCGGGTCGAGCTGTGGTGTAAGCCCGAGGAACTGCTCCGTGATCAGTCGGCCCGTCGCCGGCGCCAGACCGATGCCCGCACCCTCGTGTCCGGTCGCATGCCACAGCCCGAGCAGCCGCGGATCCGGCCCGATCACCGGCAGATGATCCGGTGCGTACGGACGGAAGCCACCGTATGCACGCAGCACCGGCACGTCGCCCAGGAACGGGAACAACCCGACGGCCTTCCGTGCAAGCTCCCGCAGCACCTGCACCCGAACGGTGTCGTCGAACCCGATCCGCTCCCGGCTCGAACCGATCAGCACCGTCCCGGCCCGCGTCGACTCGACGACCGTCGACGTCTGCAGCTCCGCATCGCCACTGCCGACAGCTCCGACATAGTCCGCGTCGTACACCTTGTGGTGCACGCACTCCGGCAGCGGTGCCGTCACGAGGATCATCCCGCGGCGTGGCAGCACCTCGATCCGCGCGCCGGCCGCCGCACTGAACGCACCTGCCCACGGCCCGCAGGCATTCAGCACCGCGCCGCAGGCGATGTCGCCGTCCGACGTGTCCACGCCGACGACGCGTCCACGTGACTGTCGCACTCCGAGCGCGGTGACCCCCGATCGCACCTCACCGCCGCGCTCCCGAACCGCCGCCAACAGGGCAGTGGCAGCCAGCACCGGCTGCACCTGCGCGTCATCCGGATAGTGCACACCGATCGTCACGCGCGGAGTGAGCAGCGGCTCCAGACCGAAGGCCTCCGCCGGCGTGATCACCCGTGCGTCGACCCCGGCCTCACGTTGCTTCGCGGCGAACGCGGTCAGCGGCTCCGCATCGCCGGTCGCCACCACGACGCCGCCCTTGGCCTCCCACTCCACGTCGGCGACCCGCTCGGGCAGCCGGCGCCGGACCGCGTCCCACTCCGAACGCGATGCGATCGCCAGGTCGAGCTCCGGCCCCGGCTCCTTGTCGGACACGAGCACATTGCCCTCGCCCGACGCCGTCGTCCCCGCGGCGGGGCCGTCGCGGTCGATCACCAGCACCTGCACCCCGGCGGCCGTCAGCGCCTCCGCGCACGCGGCTCCGACCATGCCCGCGCCGACCACCACCACGTCGGGTGTCGCGGACCGGTGCATGGCGGCCTCCTCGGGCAGGACGTTCGCTAAAATGAACGATACCGAGATTACGCGGGCTCCCGACGACCGGTCAATGCACTCAACCGGACCTGTCGGAGACCTTTTCCGGAACTATCCCGGCAGATGCGGCCCACCGGCCGCCGCCGGGTACACGTCCGGCGGGTACTCGAGCAGCAGCACCGAGCGCACCGGCCCGTCCAGCGCCTCGTACGAATGCACCCCGGCCGCCCGGAACGCCAGGTAGTCGCCCGGCCGCAGTTCCTCGGTCTGCCCATGGGCATTGATGCGCAGGCACCCGGACAGGACGATGTGATGCTCGGTCCCCGGGTGCCCGTCGGAGTGCTGGACCGCGTCCGGCCGGATCTCCTGGTTGTAGATCTCGAACAGCCCGCCGGGGTGCTCCAGCCGCCGGAGCATCCGCAGGTCGATCGCGTCACCGGACAGTACGTCGACGTCCGCGGACCGGACGAGGACCACGTCGGAGGC
>DASSDE010000165.1:0-4601 GCA_035697365.1 Kribbella sp.
TTGCCCGGGTGAGCTGGAAGGACTTCGAACGCCCGGCCGCACTCGCCGCCCGGCTGCAGCGCCGCCTGACGAGTGGACAATGACCATCGGCCGGGGACCTCGGACATCTGGTCAGGTGTACGAGGTCCCCACATGGTGACCGAGGTTCCTGAGGGGCCTGACTAAGGGTTGTAGATGGTGAAGATGGTGCAGTAGAGGGGTGGGGATTCCAGGCCTGGGTAGTAGAGGCGGCCGGCTTCGTCTGTGAGTTTGAAGTAGGCGGTGGAGGCTCCCACTTGGGAGGGGGCTTGGAGGGACAGGGTGACGGTGATGATCTCGCCCGGGGCGGCGTCGGGGACGGGGGCTCTGGTGGGTGAGCGGAGCCAGCCGGGGGTGCCGGGTGCGCCTTGGCGGGTCAGCCAGCGGTTGTGCCAGACACGTTCACCACTGTTGCGAAGCTCCCACGTCTTCTCGAACAGCTGATCCCGGAAGACACGGGTCCCGTCCGGCATCGTCTCGCCGACGAGCTCCGCGCGGTCGTCGGGGTGATGGTCGATCGGTACCGATCCGCCGAGCAGCACCGGCTGGACATGTCGGCGCAGGTCGCGCTGAGACATGTCGCGACCGGCCCGTACGGCGGCGTCAAGCTCCATGAGCTGGTTGACGAGCGCCTGATTCGCCCCGAACGAGGCGTCGTACCACTCGATCAGCTCGCGACTGGGCTTGGTGTGACCGCGCTCGACCCGCGACAGGTGCCCCTTGTCCCAGCCCGAATCGCTCGCGGCCCGGGTCAACGGCATCCCGGCGGCCTCCCGCAGCTCGCGCATGCGGGCTCCGATCACGTACCTGGCCTGGGCTGGGCGCACGGCGCACTCTCCGCTCTCGCCGTCACTTATCTACACAAAGTACCAAATCGCAGTGAATCAGTACCGTTGCCCACTGCGACAATCCGATCACGCTCTGATTGTCTGCACAAAGGAAGTGTTTCGCCAAGAGAACAGGCCGTTGCACCGCCCTCCAGAGTGAAAGGCAACCATCATGAGGTCCTCTCTTTCCCGTACGTTCACGCGCCTGACCGCCACCGCCGCCGTCCTCGGCGGGCTCGCAATCGGAGGTGCTGCCCTACCGGCCACCGCCGCGCCCACCACTACCGCGCCGGCCAGCAGCGCGGTGTTCGGGCCGCAGTCGCGGGCCGACAACGCGGTCGCGTGGTTCGCCAACCGCAACGGATCCACCGCATACCAGGGCTACTGCGAGAAGGCCGTCGAGAACGCGTACGGCACCACCGGCATCTACGCGTCCGCGATCGCCAACTGGAACGACGCGGTTCGTCGCGGCGCCGCGCACCGGGGCGACACGAACCCGCCGAAGGGCGCACTGGTGTTCTGGAACATCAGCGCGTACGGCCATGTCGGCGTGGCCACCGGCGACGGCAACTTCTGGGCGACCAGCGTCAACGGCGCGATCGGCAAGCGCGCCCTGCCGTACTTCAACAACTACCTCGGCTGGGCGCAGCCGAACTTCTGAGCCACCGGCAACGGCGCCCGACCGCCCCGCGGGCGCCGTTGCCCACTGCGACAACACCAGCGGTTTTTGGTTCTCTGCGAAGACAACTTCAAGAAGGGAACACACCATGCGTACCGCCCTCATGCGCATCACCGCCCGTGTTGCCACCACAACCCTCCTCGCCGGCGCCGCCGTCCTCGGCACCGGCACCCTGACCGCGAGCGCCGCTACCGGCACCGTGGTCACCGACAGCGGCCAAGGCGTCGCCATCCGGTCCGGGAACGCCACCAGCTTCGGTACGGTCGGCACCCAGCCGAACGGATCGGTCGAGATCGACTGCCAGCTCTACGGCGAACCCGTCACCGGCAAGTACGGCCGCAGCCTGGTCTGGGACCACATCCCTGGCAAGGGCTACATCACCGACGCCTACGTCAACACCGGCAGCAGCGGACTGATCGCGCCGCTGTGCACGAGCAACCCGCGCGCCGACAGCGCCATCGCCTGGTACGCCGCGCGCAGCGGCTCGACGGCGTACCAGGGCTACTGCGAGAAGGCTGCCGAGAACTCGTACGGCAAGACCGCGATCTGGGCCTCCGCCAAGGCCGACTGGAACGACGCCGTGGCCCGCGGCGTCGCGCACAAGGGCGACCTGAACCCGCCGAAGGGCGCCCTGGTCTTCTGGGATCTGGCCGCACCGTACGGCCACGTCGGCGTCGCGAAGGGCGACGGCACGTTCTGGGCGACCAGCGTCAGCGGCGCGATCGGCACCCGCGCACTGCCGTACTTCAACAGCTACCTCGGTTGGGCCTGGCCCAACTTCTGAACACGAGCACCCGGACGCGCGCGCCGCCCCTCACGCGTCCGGGTGCTCGACCCTGTACTCGACCCTGTCCAGCCAGTCCGACACCAATGCCCTGTAGATCAAGGACCCTGGCCCGGGCAGGAAGTGGTCTTCCTGATCCAGTACGGCGTACGTCGCGCGCGGGTAGTCGTCGAGCAGCGGCCAAGCGTCGGCGTACCCGGCGGTGGTGTCCTGCCGGCCGGTCACGATCAGCGTCGGCCGCTCGAAGCGCACAGCCGGATCGACGCTCAGACCGTACGTCGCCACGTCGCGCTGGATCCTGCCGAGGAACGCGATGTCCGCCGCCTCCTCGGCCGCCTCGTAGTACTCGTGCTGACGGTCCCGGGCCGCGGACGGCAGCAGGTACTCAGCGGTCGGCAGAGTGCGCCGGGAGCGGTCGACCACGATACCCGGTGCTCTGAGCAACAATCCGAGCACTCGGGACGGGTCCCGCCGGACGATGCCGCGCGCGTGCAGGCCGCCGGCCGACGTACCCACCAGCGCGAACGCTTCATCGCCCGCGACCGAGTCGATCAACGCCGCGATCGCCGCGAGCATCGCGTCCTGGTCGGTGATCGATGCGACGGCGGGCGACTGCCCGGTGCCGGGTGGGTCGACGTACACGCGGCGCCAGCCCGGACGCTGCTCGAAGAGCGGCTCGTGGACGTCGCGACCCTCGCCGGCGTCCCCGCCCCAGCTGGGCAGGAAGAAGATCGGCCGGCCGTCGCCGAAGGATTCGTAGAACACGCTGCGACCTTAGCCAGCGCGGCCGTCGATCATCGAGGCGTTCTCTCCGCAGCAGAATCCGGCGGACGCTCCCCCGACCCGCGCTCGATCAGCGCGCACGGCAGCACGATCCGCTGCGGCGGACGCGTGTCCGTACCCGACGCGCGATCGAGCAGCAACCGCGCCGCGCTGCGACCGAGCTCCGCGATGTCCGAGGCAACGACCGTGACCGGTGTCGGCAGCATGTCGGCGAGCCGGAAGTCGTCGAAGCCGACCACCGCCGGACTCCGGTCGAGCTCGCCGAGTGCCCGCAGCACACCTTCGACCAGGAAGTTCGTGGAGGCGAAGATCGCGGTCGGTGGGTCCGGACGCAGCATCACCTCGCGGGTCGCCTTCTCCGCGGCCTCGGCATTGCCCTCGGGCAGCTGGATGACCAGCGACTCGTCGACGTCGATGCCGGCGGCCCGGTGCGCGCGCCGGAAGCCGCGCAGCCGGCGGCCGATCGTGTAGTACGACGGGGCGAGGATGATCGCGATCCGCTCGTGGCCCTGCCGCAACAGATGCTCGGCGGCGATCCGGCCACCACCCTCGTTGTCGACCATCACGATGTCCGCGTCGATGCCGGTCGCCGGGCGGTCGACGAAGACCACCGGGACGCCGGCGCCCTGCAGGAACGCGTGATCGCCCTGGTCGGGCACGATCATCAGCCCGGCCACCTGGCGGCTGACCAGCTCCTGGATGGCGCGCTTCTCGCCTTCCGGATCCTCGTCGACACTGCCCAGCACGACGGCGAAGCCGGACTGCCCGGCGATCTCGAGGGACGCCTTCGCGATACTCGCGTAGAACGGGTTGGTCAGGTCGCCGAGGACCAGGGCCAGCGACGTCGACTTCTTGCCCGGCCGGAGCGCGCGGGCCACCTCGTTGCGCTGGAATCCGAGCTCGTCGATCGCGGCGCGGACCCGTTGCGCGGTCTCGTCGCGGACACCGTGGCCACCGTTCACCACCCGCGAGACCGTGCCGAGCCCGACGCCGGCCCGGCGGGCGACGTCGATCATCGTCGGCCGGGCGACCTCCGGCTGGCTTGGAAACGTTTCGGGCACGGGCTTGACTTCCTTTTCACGACACGGCATCGTCACCCAACAGTAAGGCGTTGGAAACGTTACCGTCCAGGAGGCCGGATGAACAGTTCGTCTTCAGGCGGAACCACCACCACAAAGCGGCGAAGTCGCGGTGGGATGAGCCGCAATGCCGGCTCCGACGTGAAGGCCGCGTACCTGTTCATCGCCCCCGCGGTGATCGGGTTTCTGGTCTTCGTGGGGTATCCGCTGATCCGATCGTTCTATCTCGCGCTGACGAAGTACAACGGGCTGACCGACCCGATCTTCGTTGGCCTCGGCAACTTCCGGCGGCTGTTCAGCACCGACCCGGCCTTCTGGCCGGCGTTGCGCGCGACCGGCTACCTGGTGTTGCTCTATGTCCCGTTGTCGCTGGTCCTCGGCCTGGCGCTGGCGATGTTCTGCAACCAGCGGTTCGCCGGCGTCCGCGTGGT
>DASSDE010000166.1:0-7905 GCA_035697365.1 Kribbella sp.
GTGGTGATGCCGGCGAAGATCGCGTCGTTCGGCGTCGGGATCGGGCTGGCGTCGTACCCGGACGCGATCGCGGTGTACGCGACCACGATGCCGAGGATCGGCGACCGCCCCACCGCACGGAAGGCGAGCCCGCCGAGCGGGACCAGGATGATGTACGCCGCCGCGGACGCCACGTGCGACATGGTGCCGGCGAACGCGACCGCGAAGACGACCATCGAGGTCGGCACGCGGGACACGCTGACCCGCATCAGCGCCTGCAGGAACCCGGTCCGCTCGGCGAGCGCGACGCCCATGATCACCACGACGATCGTGGCCATCGGCGGGAACTCGGCGAAGTTCGAGATCGCCGTCGAGACCGCCATCTGCAGGCCGTCGCCGGACAGCAGGTTCTGGACGACGACCTCCTTGCCGTTCTTCGGCGAGATCACCGAGACGTTCAGCGCGGACAGGATCGCGCTGACCACGGCCAGGATCGCGGACAGGATCCAGAACAGCCAGAACGGGTGCGGCAGGGCGTTCCCGACCCGTTCGATGACCGCCATCGCCCGGACCAGCCGGGGCAGCTCCCTCGTGTCGGTCGCCGTACTCATGACAGCCTGTGCTTCGTGAAGAAGGCACCGATCAGCTCGTGCGCCTCGAACGTCTGCGTCACGTAACCGGGGCCGGACGACGAGTCGGAGCCGGGCCAGCTGTGCCCGCCGTCGGTGACTGCGACATGTACGACATCGGCCTTGCAGCCCTGGTAGGTGAACGTCAGTACGTCGTCACCGAGCTGACCGGTCTTCGGATCCTGCTTGCAGTGGTCACGGACCGACCAGTCCCGGACCCAGGTCTGGACGTCGGGCAGATCGCGCTCGCCGTCGCCGCCGTACGGGATCGTGGTGTCGCCGGTCCCGTGAATGTCGAGGACCGGCACCGGACGGCTCGGCGCGCAGCGCGTGCCGTGGAGGTAGAAGGCTCCGGAGACCGGGGCGATCGCCGCGATCCGGTCGGCGAGCTGACAGGCGAGGATCCCGGTGAACCCGGCCCCGTTGGACTTGCCGGTCGCGAACACGGCCTTGGTGTCGATGCAGTACGACGACTCCAGCTGGTCGAGCAGGTCCGCGGTGAACTTCACGTCGTCGACCCCCGGCGCGGAGTACGGCGCACCCTGCCAGGCCTGCTTGTTCTCGGCACCGATCACACCGTTGGGATAGGCAACGATCGCGTCGAGCTTCGACAGGTCCGAGAATGCCTCGGTCTGCGCACCGGTCTTGCCGCGGCCGTGGTACACCAGGATCAGCGATTTCGCCTTGTTCGGGGTGTAGTTGTCCGGGACATGCAGGCGGTAGGTACGGGTGATGCCACCGGAGACCACGGTGTAGTCGCCGGTCGGGGCAGCCTGCTTCCCGCACCCGGCGGTGCGCTCGGTGGTCGCAGCGGTTGCCGTCGGCAACGTGGTGGCGGCGGTCACCAGGGCCGCCGACGCCAGTAGTGCACCGGCCCGCCGGGCGAGCTGCCGGCCGGACGGCCGGAGAGTTTTCGGGCGTGCGAGGTTCATCAGGGGTACCTCCTCGGGACAGGCGGCCTGCGGGCGGGCAGGCTCGCGCCTGGACCTCCCTGAGCGAAGGTCCAGTACTCGGCTGGTACGTCAGGCCGACAGCAACTCGTCGGCGAAGGCGGCTATCCGGTCGGCGGCGGTCTCCACCAGGAGACGTCCGTCCGCGGCGGTGGCGCGTCGGGGATCACCCAGCACACCACGCTTGTGATACTCGTCGAACCCGACCGAGAGCCGGGGACCGCGGGTGTCCCGGGCCAGCCGGGACGGGACGGTCAGTTCCTCGAGGGTCAGCGCCCCCGGCTCCAGGCGATCGGCCTGGACCAACTCCGGGGCGAGGTACAGCATCTGTGCGGTCTCGGCCTCGCCGGCGTGACCGTGGACCGCGGCGACGTCGGTGATCAGGTCCGCCACCACGGACGTGACCGGAGTCCACGTGAACGTCACGCCGGTACGGACGTACTCCTGGGCGAGCACGGACAGCGCCGGGTTGTTCCCGCCGTGCCCGGTGATCACCAGGAACTGCTTCCAGCCGTGCGTTTGCAGGCTCGCGACCAGGTCCCGGAGCACCTGCATGAACGTTGCCGGTGACAACGTCATCGTGCCGGCGAAGGCCATGTGGTGCGGCGAGACCCCGTACGGGACCGGTGGCGCGACGACCGCGCGGCCGGCCAGCCGCTCGGCGACGCGTTCGGCGACCCCGACGGCCCGGACGGTGTCGGTGGACATCGCCATCCCGCCGCCGTGCTGCTCCTGCGCGCCGACCGGAATGATCACCAGCGGCGCGGTCCGGACCGCCTCGAGGGCCTCGTCGGTCGTCATCTCGGCGAGTCTCATGAGAACTCCGGGGCGGACTCGACGGCTCGACGGATGTTGTCCAGGTGCGCACGGGTCAGGTGCTCGGCCCGCACGGCATCCTGGGCGCGGACCGCCTCGACGATCGCCTGGTGCTCCTCGTGATCCCGCTCGCGGTTGTCGTAGAGCGCGCGGATCTGCTGCTGCTCGCGGACTCGAACCTTGAGCAGCGAGGCCAGAACCTCTTGCAGCAAAGGGTTCCCGGACGCGGCCGCGAGCTCGACGTGGAAGTTCAGGGCGAACGCCGGGCCACCCGGCGGGACGAGGGCATTGGTCACCGCGGCCTCCAGGCGTTCGAGGTTCTCCGGCTGCCGTGCGGCTGCGGACTGTGCCGCGACGGCCGGCTCGATCACCAGGCGCGCGCTGATCAGCTGCAGCACCGAGTCCTTGGTGATGGGCGGCCGGTGCGGGTTCGCCAGGACGACGTTGTTGATCGTCGGGCCGACGTACGTCCCGGAACCGTGCCGGAACTCCACCGCCCCGGTTGCCTCGAGCTTGCGCAGCGCCTCACGCACCGTCGGCGTGGTGATCGCGAACCGTTTCGCCAGCTCGCGCGCCGACGGAATCGCGTCCCCGGGCCGCAGCCCACCGTCCCGGATGATCCCGAGGATCGACTCGGTCAACCGGTCGGACAGGCTGAGCGGCAACTCCGCAGCTGAGTAACTCACAAACTGACTAAATCACTTACTCTCTTACCCAGTCAAGGTGTCGTGGACCAGCAGGGCGATCTTTGTGCGGTTCGGGAGCTCGAGCTTGGCCATGATGTGGGTGACGTGCACCTTGACCGTTGCCTCGCTCAACCCCAGTTGGTGCGCGATTTCGGCATTGCTCAGGCCCTCGCCGACCGCGACGGCGACCTCTCGCTCGCGCGGTGTGAGATCACTCAGTACGTCGGCTGTGGGGCGCGCGGTGCGGGGCGCCGACGTGTACGCGGCGATCAGGCGCTTGGTGATGCTCGGCGACAGCATGGAGTCGCCGTGGACAGCCTGCTCGACGGCGGCGACCAGGGCTCGCGGTGCGGTGTCCTTCAGCAGGAAGCCGGTCGCGCCGGCCTGCAGCGCTTCGTAGACGTACTCGTCCAGGTCGAACGTCGTCAGGATCACCACCGGCGGCGGATCCGCGAGCGTGTTCACCCGGCGGGTGACCTCGATACCGTTGACGGTCGGCATCTGGATGTCGGTCAGCACCAGATCGGGCTGGTACTTCTCCACCAGCTCGAGGACCTGCGCGCCATCGGTGTCCTCGGCAACGACCTCCGCAGTGCCGCCGGCCTGCAGGATCAGGCGGATTCCGTTCCGGACCAGTTCCTCGTCGTCGAGGAGCAGCACCTTGATCATTCCGCCACCCGTCCGAACCTCGCCCGTACTCTGAACACGCCGTCCACCCAACCAGTCTCCAACTGCCCTCCGGCCAGCGACACCCGTTCCCGCATCCCGAGCAGGCCGTACCCCGATCCTGGTACGGCGGCGTGTGCGACCCCGCGCGGATTCGTCACCTCGACGGTCAGCTCGTCGCCCTGGGCAACGACCTTTACCACCACTCGTACGCCCGGTGCATGCTTCGCCGCGTTCGTCAGCGCCTCTTGGACAACGCGATACGCCGCCCGACCTACCGTAGGCGGCACCTCCGGTAAAGGATCTGACAATTCGAGGGTGACCGTCTGACCGGTCGTGACCGCGTCCGCGACCAGCACGGGTACTGCACCGAGCGCCGGCGCTACGTGGCCCGGTTCGCCGGGCAACTCGTCCCGCAGTACCTGCAGGATCTCTCGCAGTTCGGTGAGTGCCGCCGTACTGGACTTGCGGATGATCTCGGCCACCCGCTCGGTCTGCTCGTCCGCCGCGGTCATCGTCAACGCGCCCGACTGGAGCGCGATCGCGCTCACCCGGTGCGCGACCACGTCGTGCATCTCGCGCGCGATCCGGCGCCGCTCGTCGGTGACGGCACGCTCCGAACGGAGGTCGCGCTCCCGTTCGGCCTGCTCGGCGCGGTCGCGGAGAGCCGCGAGCAGCGCGCGACGCTGGTACACCCAGAGCCCGAGCAGGAGCGGTCCGCCGACGAAGAACACCACTGACCCGGCCTGCTCGCCCCACGACATGTGCTCGCGGCCCGGGATCGGCCAGACGACGATCACGACCGCGCCGACCACACCTGCGACAGCCGTCTGCCAGTGCAACCCCTTGCGGCTGGCCATCGTGTACGCCGAGATCGTCACCGGAACGCTCGGGAACACCTGGCTGACCGGCGCGAGCACCACGAACAGCAGCGGGAACCGCCGCCGCACCACCATCACGGCGAACAGAACGCCGAGGAACACACCGCCGTACCAGCGCAGGGTCCCGTTGTTGGTGATGTCGAGCAGCGTTCCCGCGGCCACCGCGGCCGCGAACAGAACGTCGAACAGCAGGATCCGCACCTTGCCGTCCCACCACGCCAGCCGCATGCCCCCACCGTAGAGGTTCAACGAAGTGCGAGAACGCCTAACACTTTCGTACTACGCGACTTTGCCCTGTCCGGCCGATGTCCCGCGACCGCGGAACCGGGAGTCTGGAGACATGATGCTCCTGCAGACAGCCTCCCAGACCGACCAGACCTTCGGCGTGATCGGCGGCGCGCTGCTGATCGGTGCCCTCGTCGCCTACGTCCTGCTCGTCGTCGGCGCCTTCTTCAGCGCGCTGTTCTCCTCCGCGACCGCAGGCATGAAGCTGGTCTGGATCGTGTTCATCGTGATCGCCCCGTTCATCGGCAGCCTCCTGTGGTTCCTGGTGGGCAAGCGGAACGCACAGGAAGCTGCCTACGGCTGAAGGGTCAGGGCGTGACGGTGATCGGGCTGCCGTTCGAGACCAGTGACCAGTCGCCGGTGTGGAAGGCCTTCGGGTCGACGGTGCCGGTGGTGGTGACGTAGTCGATCATCAGCTGGCGGATCTCGACCTGGCGGTTGTAGACCACCGGGGCGGTCTTGACGTGCGGGAAGTTGCCGCCGCCGGACTGCCGGTAGTTGTTGACCGCGACAACGAACTCCTGAGCGTCGGTCACCGGCGTGCCGTCGTAGGCAAGGTCGGTGATCCGGGCGCCGGTTGCCTTGGCGATGTCGATCTTGTAGGTCAGGGGCTTGGTCAGCCCGCCGAGGATGTCGTAGTTGTAGTCCGGCGTCCCGTTCGGCGCGGTCGAGGTCGGAGCGTTGGTGACCTGATCGGACGGGAACGGTCCGGTGCCGCTGATCTGCTGGAAGTACGCCGCGGAGAACTCCAGGTACTGCTTGACCTGCGCCCCCGTCAGCGTGACCGCGAGCAGCGTGTTGTCGAAGACGTACAGGCCGGCCACGTCGCGGACCGACACGTCACCGGCCGGGATCGCCGCGTCCCGGTTGAACGGGGCCGCGATCGCCAGCACCGGCAGCGATGCTTGCGGCGTACCGGCGAGGGCCTTCGACACCGCGTCGGCCTGGACGAAATTCACGAAGTCGAGCGCCGCGGTGTCCTCCCACGGCGCGGTGGCCGCGGACATCGCCTCGGTGCAGGTCCCGATCTTCGAGTTCACGTACTCGACGACCTTGTCGTGGTCCTTCTGCAGCAGCGCGACCACGTCCGGATCGGCGTCGACGGTGTTCGCGTTCAGCACCTGGCTGTGCCGGCCGACGACCTTCCACTGCCCGCGGACCTTCTGCAGGTCCAGGTCGAACAGCGACAGCCGCATGCCCCACTTGAGCGGCTCGCTCAGCACGACCTGCTCGCCGCTGGACTTGTTCGTGACGAGGCGTTCGGGGATCTCCAGGTGCGCGTGGCCGACCAGGACGGCGTCGATGCCCGGGACGGACTCGGCCATCAGGACGGACGCGTTCTCCGGGTACGGCAACGCGTCGCCGTACGACGACGACAGGTCCATGCCCGAGTGCACGGAGGCGATCACGATGTCCGCACCGGCCTTGCGGACGCGGGGCACCCAGAGCTTGGCCAGCTCGACGATGCCACCGAACTTCAGCTTGTTCTCGACGTTCGCCTTGTCCCAGATCGCGATGCCCGGGTTGGTCAGGCCGAGGATGCCGACGGTGATCGGCTTCTCCCCCGGTACGTGGACCCGCTTCAGCACGTACGGCGGGAAGGCCGGCAGGCCCGTGGTCCAGTCCTGGGCGTTCGCACCGAGCAGCGGGAACCGCAACTGGTGCTGGAACTTGCGCAGGATGTCGAGGCCGTAGTTGAACTCGTGGTTGCCGAGCGCCGCGGCGTCGTACCCGATCTGGTTCATCGCGGCCGCCATGGGGTGCGTCGGGCCGTCGGTTCCGTGCTGACCGGTGATGGGTTCGATCTTGGCGTAGTAGTACGCCAGCGGGGTGCCCTGGATGGTGTCGCCGGCGTCCAGCAGCAGCGGCCGCGGCGCGTGCCGGTCCGCGGCGATCCGGTCCCGGACCGCGCTCACCAGCGTGGAGACCTTGGCCAAGCCGATGTCGTTGTGCGCGGTGTCGTCGTACTCGGCGTTCTTGAAGTAGTCCCAGTTGAAGACGTTGCCGTGCAGGTCCGTGGTGCCCATCACGGTCAGCCGGACGGTCTTGCCCGGCCCGTGCCCCTGTCCGTGGTCGGCAGCCGCGTACGCCGGAACGGCCTGGAACCCGGCCGCGGCCAGCGCCGCCGCACCACCGATCACCGTGCGTCGTGTCATCCTCGCCCGCCCACTCGCCAGCTCAGTCGTCTGCTCGCCGCTGTCCGTCATCGCCCCGCCTCACAGGTCGTTTCGCCGGGATCTCCGGCACGAAGGCACACGATACGGCCGACACACCCCCACCCACCGAACCGATGCCCCCGCGAAGGAGAGAAGATTGCCGCCATGACCGCCCTCATGCCACGCCTCCGGCGCGGCGGGTCGCGGGGCTCGACCTCCCGCCCTTCCCTCGTCGCTCCGGTCGCTTCGCTCCCTCCGCTCCTCAGTCCAGGGCGGGAGGCCCCGTGACCAGGCCGCCCGGCAAGATTCTGCCGTTGGTCGCCGCCCTGCTTTGCGGTGCCGTCGTCGCTCAAGCTGCCACACCCTCCTCCTCGTCCGTGACGTCCGCCGCGGCTCCCGTGACCGCGACGCCGAGCCACGGCCTGCTCAGTACGTCGACCACGTCCAAGCAGGGCCAACCGTCGTCGTCCAAGCGGCCCACGACCCCGCCTGTGAAGCCGCCGAAACCGCCGGCTGACGACTGGAACCTGACCAAGCACGGGAAGGTGCTGTACCTGACCTTCGACGACGGCCCGCAGCACGAGTGGACGCCGAAGGTCCTCGCCGTCTTGCGCAAGCACCACGCGCAGGCCACGTTCTTCGTCCTCGGGATCCAGGTCGCGCAGTATCCCGAACTGGTCGCCGCCGAACGCGCCGCCGGGCACCACGTCGGCAATCACACGTACGACCACAAGACGCTGACCCACCTGACCGACGCGAAGGTGCATCAGGAGATCGCGATGGGCGTGAAGTCGAAGTGCCTGCGCCCGCCGGAGGGAGCCACCACGGCGAAGATCCGGGCGATTGCGGCGGCCTAC
>DASSDE010000167.1:0-2291 GCA_035697365.1 Kribbella sp.
GATCGACGACCCGTACCGGTACCTGCCGTCGCTCGGTGAGGTCGACCTGCACCTGATCGGCGAGGGTCGCCACGAGCAGCTGTGGACGGTGCTCGGCGCGCACGTGCGGCGCTACGACGGGCCGGGCGGTCAGATCACCGGCACGTCGTTCGCGGTCTGGGCCCCGAACGCGCAGGGCATCCGGCTGACCGCCGACTTCAACTTCTGGGACGGCCGCGCGCATCCGATGCGGTCGCTCGGCGGCTCCGGTGTCTGGGAGCTGTTCGTCCCGGGCGTCGGCCCCGGCACGCGGTACAAGTTCGACATCTGCGGCCGCGACGGCGTCTGGCGGCAGAAGGCCGACCCGATGGCGAACCTGGCCGAGACTCCCCCGGCGAACGCCTCCGTCGTGCACGAGTCGACGTACGAGTGGAACGACACGGACTGGATCGCCAAGCGCGCCGCCGCGCAGGCGTACGCGGAGCCGATGAGCGTGTACGAGGTGCACCTCGGCTCCTGGCGGAAGGGCAAGTCGTACCGCGAGCGGGCCGACGAGCTCGTTGCCTATGTCAACGAGATGGGCTTCACCCATGTCGAGCTGATGCCGGTGATGGAGCACCCGTTCGGCGGCTCCTGGGGCTACCAGGTCACGTCGTACTTCGCGCCGACCTCACGGTTCGGCGACCCGGACGACTTCC
Source organism: Kribbella sp. (assembly GCA_035697365.1). GTDB lineage: Bacteria > Actinomycetota > Actinomycetes > Propionibacteriales > Kribbellaceae > Kribbella. The sequence goes on from DASSDE010000167.1 coordinate 678, forward strand.
GGTTCCTGGTCGACCGGCTGCACCAGGCCGGGATCGGCGTGCTCGTCGACTGGGTGCCGGCGCACTTCCCGAAGGACGCGTGGGCGCTGGCCCGCTTCGACGGTACGCCGCTGTACGAGCACCCCGACCCGCGCCGCGGCGAGCAGCCCGACTGGGGCACGCTGGTGTTCGACTTCGGCCGTCCCCAGGTGCGGAACTTCCTGGTCGCGAACGCGCTCTACTGGGCCGAGGAGTTCCACATCGACGGCCTGCGCGTCGATGCGGTCGCCTCGATGCTGTACCTGGACTACTCGCGCCAAGAGGGCCAGTGGGTCCCGAACCAGTACGGCGGCCGCGAGAACCTCGAGGCGGTGTCGTTCCTGCAGGAGATGAACGCGACGCTCTACAAGCGCGTCCCGGGCGTGATCACGGTCGCCGAGGAGTCGACGTCCTGGCCGGGCGTCACCCGCGCGACGCACCTCGGCGGGCTCGGGTTCGGCTTCAAGTGGAACATGGGCTGGATGAACGACTCGCTCCGCTACCTGGAGCACGAGCCGGTGCACCGGCAGTACCACCACCACGAGCTGACGTTCTCGATGATGTACGCGTACTCGGAGAACTTCGTCCTTCCGCTGTCCCACGACGAGGTCGTGCACGGCAAGGGCTCGCTGCTGCGCAAGATGCCCGGCGACCGCTGGCAACAGCTGGCGAACCTGCGCGCGTACCTTGCGATGATGTGGGCGCACCCGGGCAAGCAGCTGCTGTTCATGGGCTGTGAGTTCGGCCAGGAGTCGGAGTGGTCGGAGAAGGGCGAGCTGGACTGGTGGCTGCTGGAGCACAGCGACCACAAGGGCCTGCAGGATCTGGTACGTGACCTCAACCGGGCGTACAAGGACAACCCGGCGTTCTGGCGTACGGATCACGCGGCGGACAAGTTCAACTGGATCGACGCGAACGACGCCGGCAACAACGTGTTCTCGTTCGTCCGGTACGGCGAGGAAGGCGAGCCGACCATCGCCTGCATCACGAACTTCTCCGCCCTGCCGCACCACGGCTACCGTCTCGGATTGCCGTACACGGGTCGCTGGGACGAGGTCGTGAACACCGACGCCAACTCGTACGGTGGTTCCGGGGTCGGCAACTACGGCGCGGTGGAGGCGGACGGACCGGAGTGGCACGGGATGTCCACGAGCGCAGAGCTGTCCGTACCACCCCTGGCCACCGTGTACCTCCGCTTCACGGGGTAGCGTTCGCGGCGTGACCGCCGTGCCTGCGCTTTCCGATGGTGACCTGACCCTGCGACTCCTTCGTGACGATCCGCAGGGGGTCGCCTTCGACGTGCAGAACGGCGGGCCGGCCGGGACGGTCGAGGTCCGCCGGACCACGCCGGGCGCCGCGCTGGTGGTGTGGGCGATGGACAACTCCGAGGCGGCGCAGCGGGCGCTCCGGCTGGTGAGCGAGTACGCGTTCGGTGAGCTGGGGCTGGAGCGGCTGCAGGTCGAGGTGGATGTCGAGCTGCACGCGTCCGCTCGGGTGGCGATTCGGTCCGGGTTCCGGCGCGAGGGCGTACTGCGCGGGGCCGCGCTGGTCGAGGGTGAGCGCCGCGACGTCGCGATCTACGGCATGCGCGTCGAC
>DASSDE010000168.1:0-4697 GCA_035697365.1 Kribbella sp.
CGCAGTACACGACCAGGTACGACGAGTGGACGCGCTACCTCGACGAGCAGAACGTCGAGGCGATCGGCATGGGCTGGATCACCCTGCACAACGTCGAAGGGTCGCTCGACGCCGAGTCCTGGCCGTACGAGATCGAGCGCCCGATCGGCCCGCACGTCCTGCACCGCTTCGAACGCCGCGAGGGCCTGCCGGCCGACCTGACCGCGCTGCATCTGCGAGTCGCCGACGACGTCATCCAGGAGACGACCGGCCAACCGGGCGCCGAGGACCCCGCGACCATCGTGCTCCGGCGGCAGCGCGGGATGCGCCGCGCGGAGCAGGTCGACACCGTCCTGGCCGGCTTCGTCGGAGCGTGTGACGGCGAGCTGAGCACCGGCCAGATCCTCGCCGCGCTGGCGGACCTGATGGACCGTCCGGTCGTCGACGTCCTCGCGGACTACCTCCCACAGATCAGAAGCCTCGTCGTAGAAGGCTTTCTGAACTACTGAGGGTGCGGATCGGGAGACGCACCCTGGCCCCGGCGGCGGCGCTTGTCGGCGTACATCCTTCGGTCGGCCTCGCGCAGCAGGTCCACCACCGGCGTACCGTCGACGCTGCTCGCCTGCCCGACGCTCAGCCGCAGCATCGCGAACCACGGCGTGCTGCCGTGCGCCCCGGCCTGCTCGGCCACGCGATCCGCCGCGCTCTTGATCCGCTCGACCAACTCCCGCGCGCCACGTTCGTCCGGATTGTCCAGTACGACGACGAACTCGTCCCCGCCCGCGCGCGCCACCACGTCCTCCGCGCGGCACTGCTCGACCAGCAGCGACCCGACCCGGCAGAGGACCTCGTCGCCGCTGGCGTGCCCGAAGCTGTCGTTGATCACCTTCAGGTTGTCGACGTCGATCGCGACCACTCCGACCGAACGGCCGGAGGCCTGCGCGGCCGCCATCCGCTCGTCGAGCGCGCGCCGATTCCCCACGCGCGTCAGCGGATCCTCCCGGGCCGCCCGCCATTCGGCGTCGTGCCGGATCGACAGCTCGTGGTTCTCGAGGGCGCTGCGGACGGCGTACAGGCCGCGCAGCCGCTCCGCCCACCACCCGCGGCTGATCGCCCGTGCGTACTGCAGGCCGGTTGCGGCGCCGTCGTCACCGGACGCCGCGATCACCTGGACGACAGTGTGCCGAACCAGCGCCTCCACCGGCGGATCCGAGGTCAGCGGCAGGTCGCTCGCGGCCCGATCGGCGGTCTCCATCGCATCACCGGCCCGGCCGAGCGTCAGGTACGCCTTGGCCAGGTACGTTCCCGCGATCGCGGCCAGCTCGAGGTCGCCGAGCTTCGCCAGCTGATCGCGGCAGTCCTTGAGGATCACCGCTGCCTCGGCCGCGTCGCTGTCGTCGTTGCTGGCGGCGAGCCACATCCGCCCGGCCATCGGCCAGTACCCGAGCAGGTCGGCCGCGACGATCACCTCGACCGCCGCACCCGCCCAGCGATGCGCCGCGCGCCTGCGTTCCCGGATCTCCTCGTCGTAGGACGTGTCGCCGAGCCGTTCGAGTTCGTGCGCCCAGCGCAGGTTCGCCTCGGCGAGGTTCAGGCGGGTGATCGCCGGCGACTCGGCCAGCCCGAGCGGATCGTGATCGCCCGCGGCGGCGAGCTCGAAATGCGGGATGCACAGCTCGTACAGGCGGAGCAGGTCGTAGGCGTACCCGAGGCCGGTGTGTCCCCAGCCGGCCAGGCCGAGGTCCCGGGTCCGCGAAAGCGCATTCTCGGCGGCGACCAGGTCGGCGACCGAGTCACCGCCCTCGCCGGTCCGGATCAGCGTGACGATCCGCAGCGCGATCGCGTTCGCCTCCCAACCGGGCTCGTCGATCGCGCGGGCGACCCGGATACAGCCGTCGACCGCATCCAGGGCCTCGACCGAGTCGGTGGCGTGATGCGCCGCGACCGCGCGGACGTACTCCGCGGCGGCCCGCTCGTGGCTCGGGTCCGGATCGAGCTCGGCGAGCAGCTCGTTGATGTCGCTCATCGCCTCGACCGCGTGGCCCGACTGGGCCCGCGTCATCGCCGCCGCGATCCGCGCCGTCACCCCCGACGTCTCGCGCACCACACCTCCCTCTCAGCTCTTCCGGCGCTTGTCCTCGTACAGCCGCAGGTCAGCCCTGTTGATCAGCTGTTCGACACCGATTCCTTCGGCGGTTGCGGCGTACCCGAGACTCAGCCCGAGCCGGCGCAACCACGGTTTGTCCGTCGTCGCCGCGATCGCCTCGACCGCGACCCGGATCCGCTCGGCCAGCTGCGCACCGCCCTTGGCGTCCGGCTGGTCGAGCACCACGAAGAACTCGTCGCCACCCGATCGAACCACGGCATCGGTCGCTCGCGCTTGTTCTACGAGCAGATTTGCAGCAACCTGCAGCAGTTCGTCGCCGCAGGCGTGCCCGAACGTGTCGTTGACGACCTTCAACCGGTCCACGTCGATCGCCAGCAGCGTCACCGCGCGCCCCGAGTCGCGGGCCGCGGTCAGCCGTTCGTCGAGCGCGCGCCGATTCCCCACACCGGTCAGCGGATCCTGCCGCGCGGCGTGCCACTCGGCGTCGTGCCGGGCCGGCAGATCGTGCGCCGCCAGCGCATGCCGTACGGCGTTGAGCGCACGCTGGCGTTCTTTCCACCATCCCCGGGCGACCGAACGCGCGTACTCCAGGCCGGCGGCCGATCCCGGCGGACCGTCGATCGCGGCCATCTCCGAACGGGTCTGCAGCACCAGGATGTGCGTCGATGGATCGGCCAACGGAATCAGGTCGTCGGCGGCCCGGTCCGCGGCCGCCTTCGCCTGGTCGATCTTGCCATGCGCGCGCAACGCCCTGGCCAGATAGGCGCCGGCGATCGCGAGCCGCTCGGTCTCCCCGACCTTGCTGATCTCGTCGCGGATCGCGGTCAGGTCGGAGACCGCCTGCTCCGGATCCTCCGCGGTGACGGCCGCCGCGAGCCAGAGCCGGGCGCTGAGCCGCCAGAACTCCTGACTCTCGTCGTCGACGACCACCCGCTCGGCCTCCCGCGACCAGTACGCCGCGGACGCCAGGCGCTCCTCGATCTCCTTTGTATACAAGGGATCACCGAGGCGCTCGAGTTCGTGCGCCCAGCGCAGGTACGTCTCGGCGAGGTTCAGGCGGTCGATCGCCTCGGACTCGGCCAGGTCGAACACGTCGTCGTCCAACTGGGTGGCAAGCTCGTAATGCGGAATGCACAGTTCGAAAAGCCGCAGTACGTCGTACGCGTAGCCGAGGCCGGTGTGCGCCCAGGCGATCAGGCCGGCGTCCTTCGTACGGTTCAACGCGGCCTCGGCCGCGACCAGGTCGTTCACGGTGTCGCCGCCGCGGCCGCTGCGGGCGAGGTTGATGATGCGGACCGGGAGTGCGTTCGCCTCCCAACCCGGTTCGTCGATCGCGCGGGCGATCTCGACACAGGCGTCGACGGCTCGCAGCGCCTCGTCCGCGTCGCTGGCGTGGTGCGCCGTCACACCACGCACGTACTCGGCGGCGGCCAGCGCATAACTCGGTACGCTGCCCAGCTCGGCCCGGACCGCGTCGATCTCGGCAGCCGCGCTCTCGTGCCCACCCGACTGTGCCGCGGTCATCGCGGCGGCGATCCGGGCGGTCAGCGCGGCACCCACCGCCATCTCGCCATTGCCCATACCCGCCGACGGCCCTTCCCTGATCCGACACCCGCACCTCGGGCCGGACCGCCCATTGTGACCACCCACCCCACGTCCTGTCACGACCCGATCCGGCCAACGACCACCTAGTGCCACAACCACCGCACGCGCCGTACGCCCCGAACCGGCGATCCGGGCGTGCTGCGGCTAGCCGGCGGCTTGTTCGGGAGTGGTGGCCCGGAGGCGTACGGGGAGGGCGTCGATGCCGTAGACGATCGAGAAGTCGCGGAAGCGGAGTTGTTCTTCCGGGACGGCGAGGGCCAGGTCCGGGAAGCGGTGCGCCAGGGCGGTGAACGCGGCGCGCAGCTCCATCCGGGCGAGTTCGGCGCCGACGCACCGGTGCATGCCGTGGCCGAACGCGAGGTGTGCGGACGACACCGTACGGCGCGGGTAGAACTCCTCGGCGTCCGCGCCGAACAGCTTCTTGTCCCGATCGGCCCCGGACAACGACACCGCGACCAGGTCGCCCTTCTTCACCTGGTGCCCGAACAGCTCGTGATCGTGCCGGGCGAACCGCGGGAACGCCACCTGCACGACCGTCAGGTACCGCAGGAGCTCCTCGACGATCACGTCGACGGCACCCGGCTCGTTCCGGATCCGCTCGAAGTTCTCCGGGTCGCGCAGCAGCACCAGGGTGCCGAGCGCGAGCATGCTGGCCGAGGTCTCGTACCCGCCGAGGAACACACCGTCGGCGAGCCCGCCGAGCTCGACGTCGTCGATCGCGTCGCCCTTGTCGCGGATGATCGACCCGATCAGCCCGTCACCGGGGTGCGCGCGCTGCTTGCGGACGATCTCGAACAGGAACTCGCGGGACTCGCTCGCCGACCCGAACAGCCCGATCCCACCGCCGGACATGTCGAACCGGGCCGGCCCGAGCGCCCGGAAACGGTCCCGGTCCTGCTCCTCGACGCCGAGCAGGTCCGCGATCAGCAGGAACGGCACGTTGAAGGCGAAGTCCGCGACGATGTCGACGACCGAGCCCTTGGCCTCCATCTGGTCCAGCTGGTCG
>DASSDE010000169.1:0-5233 GCA_035697365.1 Kribbella sp.
TGGGGCGGGCTGAGCGAGGACGAGCGCCGCGCGCTGAAGCGCCGCAACGCCCGCCAACGCATTCGCACCGCCTGAGCAAGTCCTCTCGAGGCCCCGCGGAACGCTCCGCGGGGCCTTACTGTTTCCCGGGATTGCTCAGTCCTTGACTGGGATGTCCAGGGTTACCTGGGTGCCGGGTTTGGTGTCGGGGCGGTTGCCGAAGGTGAGGGTGCCGTCGAGCTCGCCGATCACCAGCGTGCGGACGATGGACAGGCCGAGATTGCCGGACAGTTCGGAGTCGAAGTTCGCCGGGAGGCCCTGGCCGTCGTCGATCACGTTGATGTGCAGGCGGCCGAGCGAGCGTTCGGCGGTGAGCTCGATCGAGCCGGTCGCCGCGCCCCCGTCGCGGCCGCCGAAGGCGTGCTCGACGGAGTTCTGCATCAGCTCGGTGAGGACCATCGCCAGCGGTGTCGCAACCTCGGAGTCCAGGACGCCGAACGAGCCGGTCCGCCGCGTCTGCACCGTGGTCGCGACCGTCGACACCTCCGCGACCATCGCGCCGACGCGGTCCGCCACGTCGTCGAAGTCGACGTGCTCGTCGAACGACTCCGAGAGCGTCTCGTGCACGATCGCGATCGACCCGACCCGCCGGACGGCTTCCGCCAGCGCGTCCTGTCCTTCCGGTACGGAGATCCGCCGGGCCTGCATCCGCAGTAACGCGGCGACCGTCTGCAAGTTGTTCTTGACGCGATGATGAATCTCCCGGATGGTCGCCTCCTTGGTGACCAGCTCCCGTTCCCTGCTGCGCAGCTCCGTCACGTCCCGGAGCAGGATCAGCGCTCCCACGTGCTGCCCGTCGGAGCGCAGCGGGATCGCCCGCAGGAACAAGGTGGCGTCGGAGTTCTCGATCTCGATCTCCTTTGCCGCCCGTCCGGTGACCACGGACGCGAGCACGTCGTCCACCTTGTGTCCGGAATGCAGCAACTCCGCGGTGACGTCCTTCAGCCGGGAGCCGACCAGATCGGTGACCAGGCCCATTCGGCGGTACGCAGACAACGCATTGGGGCTGGCGAACGTCACCATTGCGTGCCGATCGATCCGGATGCAGCCGTCACCGACCCGTGGGGTGGTGGACAACAACCGTTCGCCGCCGTACGGGAAGATGCCGTCGGTGATCATCCGGGCCAGGTCCGTCGCGCTCTGCAGGTACGCGATCTCGAGCCGGGACGGGGTCCGGACACCGAGCAGGTTGGTGTTCCGTGCGATCACCGCGATCACCCGGGAGCCGCGCCGGACCGGGATCGTCTCGACCCGGACCGGGACGTCGTCGCGCCACTCCGGGTCGCCCTCGCGGCAGATCCGGCCGCCGTCGTACGCCTGGTCCAGCAGGTGCCGGCGCCCGCGCGGGATGAAGCTGCCGACGATGTCGTCGAGGTACGCCGTGGGGCCGGTGGTCGGGCGCATCTGCGCACCGGCCCAGAACCCCAGCCCTTCGGTGTCCGGAAGCCAGAGCACCAGGTCGGCGAACGACAGGTCGGCGAGCATCTGCCAGTCGGAGACGAGCAGCTGCAGACGGTCCAGGTCGGCCTGGTCGAGCGTGGTGTGGTTGCGCGCCACATCGGTCAAAGACGGCACGGTCCGATGCTACCCAGGGCCTTAAGGGCGTGTGCGGGCCCCGCGCAGTAGGCGCGGGGCCTGCACACGCCCTTATACCAGCCGGTGCGGTGGTTCGCTCGACAAGTGGGTGTGTGTGGGTGTTGATTGATCAGCGACAGGTGAAAGGATGCTCGGGTGGAGTCGACGTACTGGCAGGACGTGATGGCCGCGGACTACGCGGTACCGCACGACCGTACGCTGACCGATCTCACCGAGGAGCTCGTCCGCGGCTTGGCCAGTACCAATCCGCAGGTCCGGGACGCCCTCGCCTACCCGACGCTCGCCACCTGGCTCGAGCGCGGGGTGTACGACGATCTGCTGCCCGGCTTCGGTGACGGCCTGTGCGCCGGCCTGAACTACGGGCTCGGTGAGGACGGTACCGACACGGTCTTCCGCCGCTCGTTCACCGCGCTGACGCTGGCGGAGGTGATCCACCGCGACAACGCCGAGTTCCTGGTGCACGACGAGGTGGTGATGCGCTGGGGTGACCGGCTGGCGACCTGGCTGCTGCGCGAGCGCGACCTGCGCGGGTACGTGCAGGACTGTGGATGGGCGCATGCGGTTGCCCACGGCGCCGATGCGATCGGCGCGCTGGCGCGGTCGCGGCACTGCGACGCCGGTGTGCTGCGGGCGCTGCTCGACGTGCTCGCGGACCGGATCGTCAAGGACACGCCGTACCGCTGGGTGCACGAGGAGCACGACCGCGTCGCCCACGCGGTGATGACGATCCTGCACCGGAACATGCTGACCAGCGACGAGCTCGAGCGCTGGCTGAAGCCGATCGCCGCGACCGCGGGCCAGCAGCCGTTGATGCACGAGACGCTGCCGGAGTGGCCGAGCCCGAACGTGTTCAACGCCCGCGGGGTGCTGCACGTCCTGCTCAGCCAGCTCGCCATCGGTGTGAAGGGTTTCCCGATCCCCGGCGACGACGAGCTGTTCGGACGCCCGATCGAGGCGCGCGCGGATCTGCTGCTGATGCTGACCGAGGCCGTACAGGCCTCCCAGCCGTACATCTACCGCCCGGCGACGACGACCTAGGGCACAAGGGCAATCGTCGCTATCACGGCGCGGTGGTCGGTTCCTTTGACCGGGTACGTCGTGAACGTGCCCGGCTGGAACTGCCGGGTCACCACCACGTGATCGATCTGCGTCCGCAGTACGGCAGGCTGGTCGGCCGGCCAGGTGCCGCGCAGCCCACCGCCGACGGTCGGGCCGACGCTGCGGCAGTACCCACCGAGAGCGCCGCGGAAGTCCGCGTGGTCGACGCTCGCGTTGAAGTCGCCGGCGATCACGGTCGGTGGATCCTGGGTGCACCAGTGCCGGACCTTCAGCAGGTCGTGCTTCCAGGTTGTCACCGCGTCCGGCAACGGCGGGTAGCCGTGGTACGCGATCAGCCGGATCGCACCGAGATTGCCGCCTGTGACCACGATGTTGCCGAACGTCGTCCCGGTCTCGCTGGTGAGCGTCACGTCGCCGAGCGCTGCCGACACCAGCACGCTCGTCGCCCCCGGCACCGCTCGGGTCGGCTGGGCCGTGAATCCCTTGTACTGCTGGTCCTGCAGCTGTGCGCGGATCTGCTCACGGACGTCGGCCTGTGCCTCCGGCAACGAAACCAGGTCCGGCTTGCGGTCCCGGATCAGCTGCGCGACGTCCGCGGCCCGGGCGCCGCCACCGAGTACGTTCGCGACCATGACGGTCAGCACCCGTGCCCCGGCCGGTACCGGTCGCGCCGTTGAGAACTGCCGCGGTGCGGTCAGGGCCACACCGACAAGCGCCAGTACGCCGATCAGCGCCGCTGCGATCCGCCAGCCCCGACGGACCAGCATCAGCACGGCCAGCACCAGCACGACGACCAGGATCTGCGGGCGGAACGCGGCCAGCTGCGCGAACGGCGTCAGCTCGTCCAGCCCGAACAGCTCGGGATAGAGCGGCACGGCAACGATGACGAGGAACAGCACGGACAGCACCAGGCGCCGTACGAACCATGCCTTTTCGTTATCCATGCACTTCCCTGTTGGTCTAGTACGACCGGTTTCCGAACGGTAGCGTGCTCCGGTGCGCCTGCAGCATTGTTAGGTGTCCCGAGGAGGTTTGCAGTGTCACGATTGTCCGCGGTCAAACCCGCGTACTGGATCTCCGGTGTGCTTGTGGTGGTGGCCGTCGTGCTGCCGTTGCTGGTACCGACGTACGCCAAGAAGGATCCGCACCTGTGGGGTTTCCCGTTCTTCTACTGGTACCAGCTCCTCTGGGTCTTCCTGTCCGCGATCCTGGTCAGCATCAGCTACTGGCTGGTGCGCGGCGAGGAGCGTAAGCGGCGCGCGGCCCAGGGACTCGGCGACCCGGAGAAGGAGGGCGACCAGTGAACACCGGCATCGACTGGGTGCAGCTGATCATCGTCGTGGTGATCTTCGCCGGCGTCACCGCGATGGGCTTCATGGCCGCCCGGTGGCGCAGCGGGGGCCACCTCGAGAGCCTCGACGAGTGGGGCCTCGGCGGTCGCGGCTTCGGTACGTTCATCACCTGGTTCCTGCTCGGCGGGGACCTCTACACCGCGTACACGTTCATCGCGGTCCCGGCAGCCATGTACGCGACCGGTGCGATCAGCGGCTTCTTCGCGGTGCCGTACACGATCGTGGCCTACCCGATCGTGTTCATCTTCATGGCCCGGCTGTGGTCGGTGTCGCACCGGCACGGGTACGTGACGCCGGCCGACTTCGTGAACGGCCGCTACGGCAGCAAGCTGCTCTCGCTGGCGGTTGCGGTGACCGGCATCCTCGCACTGATGCCGTACATCGCGCTGCAGCTGGTCGGTATGCAGGCGGTCTTCGAGACGATGGGCCTCGGCGGCAACAACACGCTCGCCAAGGACCTCCCGCTGCTGATCGCGTTCGCCGTCCTCGCGGCGTACACGTACTCCTCCGGTCTGCGGGCGCCGGCGATGATCGCGTTCGTCAAGGACTTCCTGATCTACGTGGTGATCCTGGTCGCGATCTTCTACCTGCCGCACGTGCTCGGCGGCTGGGACGGGATCTTCAGCGCGGCCCAGGACAAGCTGACCAAGCCGAACCCGGCGACCGGCAAACCGACCGGGGCGTTCATCCCGGCCGAGGGCGGCTATGTGTCGTACTGGACGCTCGCCCTCGGGTCCGCGATGGCGCTGTTCATGTACCCGCACTCGATCACCGCGGTGCTGTCCACGAAGACGCGGAACGTCGTCCGGCGCAACGCGGCGATTCTCCCGGCGTACTCGCTGCTGCTGGGTCTGCTCGCGCTGCTCGGCTTCATGGCGATCAAGGCGAACGTGAACGTGAAGGGCCTGGACGGCCTGGCGAACCCGCAGCTCGCGATCCCGCGGTTGTTCGACCAGGAGTTCCCGTCCTGGTTCGCCGGCATCGCGTTCGCGGCGATCGCGGTCGGTGCCCTGGTGCCGGCGGCGATCATGTCGATCGCGGCCGCCAACCTGTTCACCCGCAACATCTACCGCGCCTTCTTCAAGCCTGACGCGACGCCGAAGCAGGAGGCCAAGGTCTCCAAGCTGGCGTCCCTGCTGGTCAAGGTCGGCGCGCTGGCGTTCGTGCTCGGGATGGACAAGACGATC
>DASSDE010000170.1:0-2316 GCA_035697365.1 Kribbella sp.
AGTCGGCGGTGCCGCGGTCGCGGTGGCGGTCTCGTTCGTCGTCCTCGGGCTCGCCTGGCGCAACCCCAAGTACCGCGGGAACGCCTCCGGCAGGCCGTTGCCGGCCGCAATCACCCGGACGGTCGACGCGGGCTGGTTCCGCTGGCTCGTACGGCTGATCGGCCTGGCGATCTTCGGCTACGCGATGGTGTCGCTGATGTTCGGCGTGGACCGGCTGACGAACCCGATCTTCGGGTTCATCTACATCCTGGTCTGGGTCGGACTGGTGCCGATCTCGATCGTTCTCGGCCCGGTCTGGCGCACCCTGAACCCGCTCCGTACCCTGCACCTGCTGCTGTCCAAGCTGCTCCGCCAGCCACCCTCGAAGGGTCTGCTCGACATGCCGCGCTGGGCCGGTCTGTGGCCGGCTGCACTTGGCATCGTCGCGTTCACCTGGCTCGAGCTCGTCGCCCCGGACCGCGCCACCATCCCGGTCCTGCAGGCCTGGATCGCGCTGTACGTCGTGATCCAGCTGTTCGGCGCGATCCTGTTCGGCGACCGGTGGTTCGCGCAGGGCGATCCGTTCGAGGTGTACGCCTCCTTGATGGCCCGGCTGTCCCCGTGGGGCCGCCGTACCGATGGAGCTCTGGTGATCCGGCGCCCCCTGGAGAACCTCGACGGCCTGAAGCCACAGCGCGGGCTCGTCGGGATGGTCGCGGCACTCCTCGGCTCCACGGCGTACGACGGCTTCTCGAACTCGTCGTCCTGGATCGGCTGGGCACAGAACCAGGACGTCTCGATGACCTGGCTCGGGACCGGCGCGCTGATCGTCTTCATCCTGGTCGTCCTCGGCACGTACTCCGGCGCCACCGTTCTCGCCGGCCGCCTCTCGAGCAGCTCCCGGTCAGCACTGCCCGGCCTGTTCGCGCACTCGGTCGTACCGATCGCCTTCGGGTACGTCGTGGCGCACTACCTGACGCTGTTCATCCTGGAAGGCCAGCGGACGCTGATCTACCTGAGCGACCCGCTGAGCAACGGCGCGAACATCTTCGGCACCGGCCTGCTCGCGGTGAACACCGACATCACCAACCACAGCACGCTGATCGCGGTGATCCAGGTGCTGGCCGTTGTCTGCGGGCACCTGCTCGGCGTCATCTCGGCGCACGACCGCGCGGTCGCACTGTTCCCGCGGGCGAAGGCGCTCGCCGGGCAGCTCCCGTTGCTGGTGGTCATGGTCGGCTACACGTGTGCCGGCCTGCTCCTATTGTTCTCGTCATGACATTCACGGTGTCCGAGCGGTCGGCCCTCCGCGATGCGCTGGTCGCGGCCGCCCGGTCCGACGACAGCATCACCGGCGCGGCGTTGACCGGCTCCGCGTCGGTCGGCGCCGAGGACGAGTGGTCGGACATCGACCTGTGCCTGGGTCTGGCCGCAGACGCCGACCAGGAGGCAGTCCTGGCGGACTGGACAGCGGTCATGTACGCCGAGCACGGCGCGGTTCACCACACGGACGTACGATCCCGGGCAACGATCTACCGGGTGTTCTTCCTGGAGTCGACGCTCCAGGTGGACATCGCGTTCGCGCCGGCGGCCGAGTTCGGCGCGCTCGCGCCGACGTTCAAACTGCTCTTCGGTGCAGCGGTCGAACAACCGCTGCGGACGGCGCCGCCGCCGGTGGACCTGATCGGTCTGGGCTGGCTGTACGCGTTGCATGCACGGTCGAGCATCGCGCGCGGTAAGGCGTGGCAGGCCGAGTACATGATCAGCGGCGTACGGGATCACGTACTGATGCTGATGTGTGTGCGGCACGACGTGCCGCACTCGCAGGGGCGCGGACTGCATTTGTTGCCGTCGGCCCTCGCTGCGACCGTCGAGCCGACGCTGGTGCGCTCGCTGGAGCCCGGCGAGCTGCGCAGGGCGTTCCGCGCGAGTGTCGACGTACTGCTCACCGAGATCGAGCACGTCGACGACGCGCTGGCGATCAGGCTGGCTGGTCCGCTTCGGGCGCTGACGACTTAGGCAGACTGCGGCTGGTGACGATCAGCAGGATGAACGCGATCATGCCGACGATCAGGTGCGAGTTGCCGGGGATCGACTGCCAGAACGTCCAGCCGAGCTCGCGGTCGTCGCGGTACGGAACCCACCAGATCGAGCGCAGCACGAACAGCCCGTAGAACAGCACGCCGGTAACCACCGCCGGGTTGAGGCCCCAGAGCCGGTTGACGCCACGGATCAGGCTGACGCCGAGCGGGATGATCCACACCCAGTGGTGACTCCACGACACCGGCGACGCGTACAGAACGGCGAGCGCGGTCACCGAGATCGCCGTCACCCGCT